>JAZNAB010000097.1:0-6703 GCA_045586285.1 Candidatus Flemingiibacterium sp.
AACCACCGATTTGCAAAATAATGAGAGCAATCAATAGCGCTTTAATAACAGTGTTTTTCATACAGATAATCTCCTTTACAAAAATTCTACCTTTATCGGCCTGTTGCAGATATTTTCACTTTTCATTATATCATAAGTAAGCAATTTTTTCAAGTTGCCGGCGCAAAGATTCACGTATAAGTCATATTACTACAAAAGCAAAAAGGAGAAACAAAAAAGAATGCGGAGGAAACTCCGCATTCTGATTATTTTTTACCGAAAAGATTGCTCAACTTATCGCCGATTCCGCTAATCTTTATTTTTGCCTTGATAGTATCTATAACTTGGTTTAACTGATCATCGGGCAGGTCAATGCCTATATATTCTTCAATAACTGAAGTCGGGTTCTTTTCGAATCTTTCCATAAGCCCTTTGTCATTTTTAAGCTTTTCGATAATCTCTTCGATTTTATTCTTAATGTCCATTGTAAATCCTCTTGAAATTAGCTGAAATATCTCTTCAGAAGTCCCTCAAATGCTTTTCCGTGTCTTGCTTCGTCACGAGCCATTTCGTGAACTGTATCGTGGATAGCATCAAGACCGAGCTCTTTTGCAAGTTTAGCAAGCATAGTCTTGCCGGCAGTTGCGCCGTTTTCTGCTTCAACACGCATTTCAAGGTTTTTCTTTGTGGAGTCGGTTACAACTTCGCCGAGAAGCTCAGCAAACTTAGCTGCGTGCTCTGCTTCTTCAAAAGCTGCCTTTTCCCAATAAAGTCCGATTTCAGGATATCCCTCACGGTGTGCTACTCTTGCCATTGCAAGATACATTCCAACTTCGGTGCATTCACCTTCAAAGTTAGCTTTAAGACCGTCGATAATTTCCTTAGGTGCACCAACTGCTACACCTACAGAATGTTCAGCAGCCCAAGAGAGTGCTGAATCTTCCTGCTTCTTAAACTTTGAAGCGGGAACTTTACATTGTGGGCACTGCTCGGGAGCAGCGTCGCCTTCGTGAACATAACCACATACTGTACATACAAATTTTGCCATAATAAATCCTCCAATTAAGTATAATATTATTTTTTATTTTTTTAAATTCTTGATAAAATTTTTTCAATGTTGATATTATCACCAACAACGTCTTTAAGTGTAATGCCATCGAAACATTCAACAAAATTTTTGTTAAGCTTGTTAAATATTAAGTGGAATATACACCCGGATTTTTGATTGCCCATTCTGGTACACTCATATTGAGAATCAAGACATCTGGAAATTTCCAACTTTCCTTCAATTGTTTCAATAACTTGAAGCAAGCTTATTTCAGCTGGTGAGGCAGATAGTATATATCCGCCGTGCGAACCTTTTTTTGAGGTGACTATTCCGCCGATCATAAGTTTTCTGAGTATTTTTAGTGTAAAACGCTCGGTAACTCCAACGCTGCTTGATATTTCACCAGCACCGAGAATTTGCCCTTTTTCTGCAAGGAGGTACGCAATTCGCAGGGCATAATCCACTTCTTGCGTCAATCTCATTTATGTACCATTGCTGTTATAAGCTTCCTTTCCTGATTTTTGCCGTGGGAAACATATTTCAAATATATACCTCTTTGGTACACATTCATTATACACTAGTTTAGTGTATTTGTCAATACCTTTTTATAAAAAATTTTAGAAAACAAAAAATCCTCAAATTATTCTGAGGATTTTTGAGTTTATTTGTATATTCTCGGAACACGACGGGAAACGGAACATAAGATTTCGTATGGTATAGTTCCAATCATTTCGGCAAGTGTTTCTGCACTTACAGGAGGCGTTTTGCCAATAAGTGTCGCAATTGATCCGACCTTAACGTTTTCAATATCAGTAACATCAATCATCATTTGATCCATACAGATGCGGCCTATAATTTTTGCCTCTTTTCCTTCAATCAGTACTGAGGCTTTATTTGACAACAACCGTGGGTAGCCGTCAGCGTATCCGATTGAAAGCGTAGCAACACGAGTTTTTTTCTTTGATATAAATGATCTGCCATAACTTACCCCTACGCCTTCATCGATGGTTTTTACATATGTCACTCTTGTATAAAGTGACATAGCGGGTTTCAAATCAAGAACTCTTTTTGTTTCATTTGAAGGATTTATACCATATAGTCCTATGCCAAAACGTATACGGTCATATTTGTTTGTAAATTCATCTTCGGTTAGTGCTGCACTGTTGCAAAGACTGTAAACTTCAGGCTTAACCTCTGCAGCTTCTAGCTTACGTATATATGAAGAAAAAAGCTTGTTCTGCATTAAAGCAGATTCCTTGTCTGTTTGATCTGCTGTTGCGAAATGACTGAATACTCCGATTATCTTTATTCCCTCAAGATTTGCAATTTTCAAACTAAGCAAAACGCTGCTGTCAAGTTTTGTTTCATTTGCCATATCTATTCCAATACGTGACATACCAGTATCAACAGCAAGGTAAACTTTTTTTGTAACTCCGGCTTTTATTGCAGTATCTGACAGCAAAGCGGCGCTTTCAAATTGAAATAAACTCGGTATAATCTTAGGATGTTTTATGAGCTCTTCATAATAGGCGGGGTGAGGCTCACTTAAAACCAGTATCTGTGATTTTACACCTCCATTTACAAGCTCTAAAGCTTCTTCAAAGGTAGCAACGGCAAAGCAGTCTGCGCTGCATTTTTCTTCAAGAGCAAGGGCAACCTTTACAGCACCGTGACCATACGCATCTGCTTTTACGACAGCTATAAGTTTAGATGAAAACTTATTGGCGTGATTTTTTGCAATATTATAGTTATGTACGATAGCATCAAGGTCTATTTCAGCCCAAGCACGTGTAGTTTTTAAATCTACAGCTTCATAAGCATCATATATCATTAAAATCATCTCCGGAATAATCAATTTTATGTGATAAAACCGTATTTTATGATTGGTACATAAAACAAAAAACCTCGAAAAAACGAGGTTTTTTCCGATTAAAAATCGGTAAATATTGGTGCGAGAAACGGGACTTGAACCCGTACGGTGTAACCACACGCCCCTCAAACGTGCGCGTCTGCCAGTTCCGCCACTCTCGCATATTATAGTCGTTGCTTCCTGCAACGTATAATATTATACACTATTAAATTTATTTTGTCAAGGGCTTTTTTAAAATATTTTTGAAAAGATTATAAAAAGTTTTTTATAGTTCAAATAGAGTATATTTATACCTAAAACTCCATTGACATAAGCGTTAAAATAGTGTATAATTACTATAATAAATTATCCGAAAGGAATCATTGCCTTTAATAAGGTATTTAGAAAATATATGAAAGGCTCTAAATCAATTTTTACTTGTACAGAATGCGGTTATCAAACAAGCAAATGGTACGGAAAATGTCCTTCCTGTTCCTCGTGGAATTCTATGGAGGAGGGAAGTGTACTGCCCGAAGTTGCTGTAACTACACAAAAAATAAAAAGAATTACTCCTGAATATCAATCTGAAATAGTATCATTTGACGAACTTGAACTTCCGTCTTTCATTCGTTCAAACACTGGAATGGGAGAACTTGACCGTGTTCTTGGCGGAGGGCTTGTTCACGGTTCTGTTGTACTTCTTGCAGGTGAGCCGGGGATTGGTAAATCTACATTGCTCCTTCAAATTTCGTCGTCTTTATGCCAAGGCGAGAATGGAACTCAAAGGAAAGTTTTATACGTTTCGGGAGAGGAATCTCAAGGACAGCTTAAGCTTCGTGCAAAACGGCTTGGTGTTGGCGGAAAAAGCCTTTATGTACTGACCGAAACCAATGTCAGAAAAATTTTGGAACACTCAGATAAGCTGCACCCCGATATAATAATTATTGACTCGGTACAAACTATGTATGAAGAGCATATTGCAAGTGCTCCCGGCAGTATAGCCCAGGTCAGAGAGTCTTCAATATCTATAATATCTAAAGCTAAAAATGAAGGTATATCGGTTATTATGGTTGGCCACGTCAACAAGGAGGGCGGAATTGCAGGACCAAAGGTGCTTGAACATATGGTTGACGCCGTTCTTTACTTTGAAGGCGAAAAGCTTCGCTCATATAGGATAATCAGGGCTATAAAAAACCGTTTTGGCTCAACAAATGAAATCGGTATGTTTGAAATGACAGATGAGGGACTTGAGGAAGTTACCAATCCATCGGAAGCTTTGCTCCTCGGACGGCCTGTTGGCGTTTCAGGAAACTGTGCTGTTTGTGTAATGGAAGGAACCCGCCCTATAATTGCAGAGGTTCAGGCGCTTGTTACAGGTACTTCTTATCCGTCGCCAAGACGTACGTCAAACGGTATTGATTATAACCGTCTTTGCCTGATTTTAGCAGTGCTTGAAAAGAGGCTTGGATATCGCTTCTCGGTAAATGATGCTTATTTAAATGTAATCGGCGGTCTTCACATAGATGAGCCTGCCGCAGACCTTGCGGTTGCACTTGCACTTATTTCCTCTATAAAAGACGAGGCTGTGCCAGATGATCTTATTGCAATGGGTGAAATTGGACTTGCAGGAGAATGCCGTGCAGTATCAAACTATGAGCAGCGTGTGTCTGAGGCGGTTCGGCTTGGCTTTAAGAAGATTATTGTTCCTAATAGAAATTACGAAAAAAAGCCAGTTCAATACGACGGAGCGCAAATTATACCTGTAAGAAGCATTTTCGATTCTGTCAATAAAATATAAGAGAGTAAACACAGCACCGTATGCAGTTGCATACGGTGCTGCTTTTATTTTTTAAAATGTTATTTTTCCCCAAAGCTGTTTTCATTAGAATATCCGAAATAAACTACCTCGTCGTTTTTTATGGGGACACTTCCAATTGAACCATAGCTGCCCATAAATCTTGAAAGTACTTTTTCACCGTAAATAAGCTCACAGTATCCGATTCCGTCTGTAAGCTCAGAGGTGAAATTCAAACGAACAGCAGTGGGGGAAGCTTCAATCTTAACCTGCCGTCTTTCAATTTTTCCGCTATCAAGAGAGAGGGAAAAAGCCTCATTACCTTTATAAAATATAATGTGGTTATCGTAAAATGACGGATAAGAATAACCGTCGGGAAGCTCTGCAATACGGATTTGCCTTCCTGTTTTGATATTAATTATATTTAAAAAAGACCGCATTATTTACCCTCGATTATATAGAAAAATGGACTTGTCGGTGAATTCATCATTTTAAAACAAGCAACAGTATAATGCCATCTGTCAAGCTTTGAAAGACGCTCTCCAACTAGCTTTCCTTCAATATCTCCTTCTTCGTGCCCGGGGTAAACGGCAATTAAAATAATTGCATCTTTATCCATAAGCTCAATTGCCGCATCAATAGCTGCCAGAGTTGTATCACGAAGGGTAGTTATTTTTTTGTCGCCGCCGGGCAGATATCCGAGGTTGAACATTCCAGCCTTTACTTTTTCATTGACAAATTCCTTTACCCTGTGGTGAGAGGCACAAATTAACGTATAGTTTTCAGGGCAGTTTGCCGCTTCAAGATTGCGCTTTGTTGATTCTAACGCTGCTTCTTGAATGTCAAAGGCATAGACCTTCCCGCTGTTTCCAACCGTTTTTGAGAGAAATTCTGTGTCGTGACCGTTTCCCATTGTATAGTCAACGGCTACGTCACCCTCTTTCAGATGCTGTAATATAAAAAATTTATGCATATCAAGTAAATCTACCATCTTCATAACCGTAGCTTTTAAAAGCTTCCTTTCAACTCCTTTAAACAGGAACCGTTTTTAATGAAAATTATTTTATATATGCGTTTTCAAGGCAAAATTCCAAATTAGGTGTGCCGAAAATTTTTGCAGGCTTTCCTTGCTTTATTGCTTCAAAATTTTCTCGAAGGTCATCTGCACTCAAATCTCTCGGCCGGGAGATTGACTGTGGGGCATTTGAATTGATTTCATATAGCCAAGGACCGTTATAGCCTGAATTTTCAAGTGCTGTTACTATTTTGTTCCAATCATTTTTGCCCTCATAACAAAGCCAATGCTTTTCGTTGAGAAAATCGTAATCGGAAATGTGTGTGGTAACAATCTTATTTCCAACTTTTTTAATAAAATCAATTGGATTTTCTAAAAGTAAATGATTAGCATCAAAGCATACCCGAAGACTAGAATCAGCTTCCAAAATCGACAATATTTCATCGGAACAGTTACCGATGCAAGTTCTCGGAAGGTCTTCGACAGCAATTGTTATTCCTTTTTCTTGCGCAGATTTTGCTAATAAATAAAAGGATTCCTTAGCACATTTTATATGTTCGGCACGGTTCTCGGGCAGGTTTGGCTCTACACTTGAGTGTATTACTGCTGTGGATATTTCAAGCTCACACATATATTCAAAGTACCTGTTAATAATTTCGATTGCCTTTTTTCTAACCTCTTTGTCAAGTGAAGAAGGATTCATAACCTTGAAGGGAGAATAGGGAATATGTAATGACCACAATTCAATTCCTGCGGCATCGGCATTGTTTTTTATGTATTTCAAGTCTAGATTCAAATCAAGCTCGGTTTTACCATCTTTTTCAAAACGTGGAACATCGGTAAACGATGCTTCTATGACGTTAATGTTAGCTTTCGCAAGTTTTTCCAACTCATCTATACTGAAGTTGTTGTAAAAAAAACGGCTTGACACCCCAAGTTTCCAATTTTTTGATGTTGTTTTCATAAAAGTACCTTTTTAAAACTAGTTATATTGTGATTAGCATATTCGGCAAATGG
>JAZNAB010000098.1:0-6181 GCA_045586285.1 Candidatus Flemingiibacterium sp.
TTTCTTATCCTTTTTAGCTGAATTTTCCTTTTTATCAGCTTCGGCACACTCGTCCGAACACTTAGGCTTATTATCTTCTGCCATTTTAACCCTCCTCGAATTTATCAATATCTGCACTTGGCATTCCGTCTGCTTCAAGCATACGGCTTATGTTATCTGACATATAGTCAACAAGTGTTACAACCTTTGAATAATCCATTCGTCTTGGACCGATTACACCAATTGCGCCGATCACTCTTTCCCCCAACTTCAGTGTTCTGAAAATCAGTGAGGAGTTGTTCATAACTTCAACTGAATTTTCAGATCCGATGTAAATGTTGGTATCCTCGCCCACATCTCCCGATAAAACTTCACGAAGATCGTCTTGCCTGTCAAACATTCCAAGCATCTCTCTAACCTGACCGATATCTGAGTATTCGGGGTAATTAAGAAGATTATTTACTCCGTCAAACATTAAATCTCCGTCATCAGCCTCATCTATTGTTTCATAAATCATTCTGATAATTGGATTTATAAGTCGTTCACCGTCAGGTACTTTTCGCTGCATATCTAGTATAACCGGAAGCGTTATCTTGTCAAGTTCAAGCCCCGAGATACATTCATTCAAAACAACAGCAAGTCTTTCAAGGGTTTCTCTTGATGAGTCAAATCCAAGTCTTACCTGTTTTGTTTTAACATTACCGGCGGAAGTAAGCATCACAAGTACAAAGCTTCTCGGTGAAAGATACATAACATCAAAACGTGAAACTGTCTGTCTTGGCGGATTGCGTTTCAAGGCAACGCCCGTATAATTTGTAAGCATACTCATAAGTTTAGTTGCCCTGTCAAGTATACGGTCAAGCTCAACTGATTTTAATGTATACAGCTTATTCAGTTCTCCAAGCTCTGCCTGTGTCATACGATACTGCTGCATCAGCTGGTCAACATAAAAACGGTAACCAAGCTCCGACGGGATTCTGCCCGATGAGGTATGGGGCTGTTCAAGATATCCCATATCTTCAAGCTCTGCCATCTCATTTCGTATAGTAGCAGAGGAAAAAGCTATCTGCTTATACTGTGTAAGATATTTGGAGCCAACAGGTTCTCCGAGATTAATGTGGGTATCTATAATTGCCTTAAGTATTGCCTTTTTGCGTTCGGACAATTCATTTCCTTTATTCGACACTCACATCACCCCTTGTTTTTATATCACGCTCTTTGTTTAGCACTCTTAAGCTTCAAGTGCTAAACTATGTACATAGTATACCCTTTTTTAAAACTAAAATCAAGGCTATATCATATATTTTGTGTTAATAATTTGTAAACAGATGCGCACTCTCATCTTTTAAATGCCAACCCCCGATAACACATTATATGTTATCGGGGATTAATATATAATATCGAAGAATTACACTTTTATTACATCAATTACAGTTAATTTATTATCTTTTACCGAAAACTTAATCTCAAAACCGGCAAATCCAAATCCAAAAATTCTGTCTTCATTATCCGAACTTACGGCAGGTCGTGGATCTTGTGATAAAAGTTTAATAAGTGACGGCTGCTTATCTTCCGGAAAAACATCAAGAAGTTTATAGGGAAAATCAACGGACAAAGTTTTATCAAAAACCCTTTCAGCAAATCCGCCGGAAGCTTCGGGGTGACTGTCTGTATACGGCAAATAAGGCTTTATATCATAAATAGGGGTACCGTCCATAAGATCAGCACCGCTAACATATATTACATTGCCAAGCTGTCCTTCGTTTTTAACTTCAATTAGTTTTACAGAAGAAATCCCGATAGGGTTAGGTCTGAATGGAGAACGAGTTGCAAAAACGCCTACCCTTTTGTTTCCGCCAAGCCGTGGCGGTCTAACTGTCGCAGCAAAACCTTCACGAACAGATTTTGAAAACTCCCAAATCAGCCAAAGATGTGACCATTCCTCAATTCCCCGAAGTGAATCGGGTAATCGGTATTCAGGCTCGAAAATAATTTTTGAAACAAGTGTATCTAGTAGTCCGCTTTGTCTTGGTATCCCAAATTTATCGGTAAAATCATTATGAATATGCGCAATAACTTTCATTTCCATAAATATTCACCTCCAAATCAAATTTAGATTAAACCAAGTTTTTTAAATCCATTATAAATACCGTCTTCCGATACGGAAGTTGTTATCATATCAGCAGCACTCTTAACCGCATCATCGCCGTTTGCCATTGCAACGCCAATGCCGGCTTGTTTAATTATTGAAGCATCATTTTCTCCGTCACCGAATGCAATAGTATCATTGACACTGCCACCCACATAAGTAACAAGTGCAATTAACCCGGTGCCTTTGTTCACCTCTGCAAGATTAACCTCACCACACCTGTCAGATAAGCCCTGAAAGCTGAATGCATCAATATTATATTCATCACCGAGAAGCTTTCTCATTTGTGTGCAATTCAAATGTGAGCCATAATAAATTGATTTTTCAGCATTATCAATCAGAGTTTGGTCAGCAATTTTCATTTTATAAAGAAAAGATTCACGTGCAGCCTTTGGAATATTATTTCCAATTAAATAATTTGTTATACCGTCAAGATCCGACTGATTTGTCACAAGTGCATCTTCTGTGTGACAATAAGAATAAGCTCCTACTTGCTTATAGCATTTATCTAAATACTTAAGCTGTTCCTTACTAAAAAACTTTGTATATATCTGCTTCCCGCCATACCGTACGTTAGCGCCGGAAGATGATATAAAACCGTCGAATTCGAACTCATTAATTAACCACGGGTAAATCTGACCGATAAATCTGCCCGTACTAATAATTAACTTGTGGCCGTTTTTTCTTGCAAGTTTAAGCGCTTCTTTACAAGACTCCGGCATAGCGCCGTTATAATCCACAAGAGTTCCGTCAATATCAAGAAAAATAAATTTTGATGTCATTAGCTATCCCCAAAAAATACAGAATAAAAAATATATAATGATTTCTACAGTTGAATAATTCTAAAAACTATTCTTTTATTTTAAGATAATACTCTTTCATTGCCCACGCATCCTCCGCCATCGTTCCTGCGGATTCGCTGATAATTCGAGGGTACACGTTTTCCTTTATTATAGCTTCCATTAACGGCTCAAATGGCGGTTCAAAGCCCTCATCTGCAAATCTAACGTGCTTTTTTTCTCCTTGCTTTGTATATTCAATCTTTGAAAAATGACAATGAAGTGTTTTTACGTATTCATCACCAAGTCTGTTTCCGATCTTGTCAAAAACAGCACGATAATCGTCAACTGTCGCAAAAACTCCGCCCGTTTGTGTTTGCTCCTTGGTATCAAAAATACCGCTTTCAAATCTGCCTCGGCAGTTTAAGTGCCCGAAATCAACAACGGGATATAATTGCTTGTCAATTTCACAAAGAGAAATAACCTCTTCAAGCGTACCAAGTTGATTTAATTTTCCCATAGTTTCAAGCCCGATGTGAGCTGTGGGTTTAACGTCTTCGAGAAGCTTATAGAGAGTATCTTTAGCGTAATCCATAGCCTGCGCTCTTGTTATTTTTGCGGCACTTCCCGTATGGACTACAATTGTATCTGCGCAAAGACATTCCGCTGCCCAAAGACTTTTTTTAATATATTCAATACTGTTAAGGCGTTTTTCAAGCTCTACACTTGATAAAGAAATAAAGTACGGAGCGTGAAGGGACATTAATATCCCATTCTTTTTAGCCTCATTGCCAACAGTACGCATAGAAGCTTCACCGGCTACAAACCCTCTCCCCGCTTGATATTCATAAGCGTCAAGATTCCTCCCCGCAAGCCATTCAGGTGCTTCGTGAGTATGCTTTTTACCCTCATCATAAAAGCTGTCGGAGTTTCCTCCAACGCCGAATTTTGCACAGTTTATGTTATCACTCATTTTATTCTCCGTTTAATTATGTTCGTATATTTTATCCGTCCCAAAAGCCTTCTCAAAGTCGGCAAGGAGGTTTGTAAATAATGCTCATTTATCCTGCGATGATTTTGGAACAAGCTTTATCCCAAATTCTCTTAAAAAATCTGCAAGACCTTCCCCGATTTCTTCAACCGAAAAATCAGATGCGATAAGCTCCTCTTCCGACAACCTCGAAATTCTTGCATAAAATTCAATCCCAATTGCAGCAAATATCGGCTTAGATTTGTCTATGTTTTCAAAAAGTATATTTTCAGCATCGTTAATCTTGTTTTCAGAAACAAGACGGCGAATTGTATATAACAAAAGCCCTGCTTCACTCACAGGCGATACAGCATTATCGGGAATAATAGGCGAATCCTTTTTAAACAATGTCTTTGCCAACATTTCTGTAAGTTTATAATACTTTGTCATTTATTTCTCCGTTTTTGGTTTTCTTTAAATAAGTTTTTATTATAGGCTTTTCAAGAAACCGCTTGGCTCTGAAAAACAATGTTTTTTTATCTTTAATCGGCGGGACTAAAAAGGCTGTTATTTTTGCTCTTTTAGCCGCCCATACGTCTGTAAATACCTGATCGCCTACACTTGCACATTCTGACGGTGATACATTCATATAATTCATAGCTTCATAAAGGAATTTGCGGCTAGGCTTACCTGCATCAGCGTGCCAATAGGAGTCAAGTTCAAGGCAAAATTCCTCAACTCTCTGCTTATGATTGTTAGAAACAAAAGCGGTCTTAATTCCAGCTTTGTTCATACCGCATAGCCAATCAAGCACAGGCTCAGTCGGTTTTGGATCATCATATGTAACAAGAGTATTATCAATATCAAGTATAAGAGCTTTAATTCCAAGTGAAGCTAAATATTCAGGCGTAATTTCATATATATTATTAAAAATTTTGGTTGGAAGCATACAAGACAACAAAATAAAATCCCCCAAGTTAAAAATATATATTTATTTTACCACATTCCGCCTTCCATAGCAAGTCATTTTTGTAAATTAAATACCACTATAATAAATTCTTTATTCCAACTCAATTGACAAGCTTATAAAAATCTGTTATAATATAAATTGAAGTAATATGTAGTTTGCAAATATACAGATAAGGAGTGCTTGTTTTGCAAGGATTTGATAATTTTCTCGGAAACAGTAAATTGATTTCTAGATTAAAGCAGGATATAGCCTCCGGACATATTTCTCACGCCTATATCATTGAAGGAAAAGAAGGATTTGGCAAACTCACACTTGCTAAACTTATTGCTTCTGCCTTATCATGCGAGTCTGAAGCAAAACCCTGTATGGAATGTAATCTATGCAGAAAAATCAAAAATGACATTACTCCCGATATAGTTAATATTGTCGCTGAAAAAGACAAGGTTTGGCTTGGAGTTGATGTAATACGTAAGCTTCGTGATGAAGCCGTTTTTGCACCTATTGAACTTTCAAAGCGTTTTTTTATAATACCTTATGCAAATACAATGAATAATCAGGCGCAAAATGCTCTTTTAAAAATTTTGGAAGAACCTCCAAACCACGTTATGTTTTTAATTCTCTGTGAGAATTCCGAAAATCTTCTGGCAACTGTCAAAAGCAGAGCACCAATTTTACGGCTTGAGGCGTTGCCCGACAGTCTTATTGAAGAACACTTGTTAAAAACCGATGAAAATGCACAAAAGTTATACAATACTGAAAAAGATGCATTTCACGCAGCAATAAAATCAGCAGGCGGCAGCCTTGGAATTGCAAAGCTGCTTATGGATAAGAAAAAAGCATCTAACTGCCTTGCACAGTTTTCAAAAGTCAACAGCTTTATAGACCTTTTGTCAAACAAGAAAAACAGCGCTGATGAACTTGCATTTCACGAATTTGCCACTGCACTTGCAAAATCAAAACAAAGAGATGAAATAACTCATATATATTTACTTATATTAGAAGCAGTTCGTGACCTTATAAATATAAAGCTGTCTAAAAAACCCGAACCAATCTTTTATTTTTCGGAAAGCCAGGCCAGAGAGAAAGCAGATAAATTTTCAGTAAGTTATCTTTTCAAGCTTGAAGATATAATAAAAAATGCTGTTACTTCACTTGAACACAATGCAAATATAGGCTTGGTACAAGTAAAAACCGCAACAGAAGCAGTTTTTGCTTCAAAAATTAAGAACTGATTCAGAAAGGATGTCCGATAAATACGGACATAGGTTAAAATAAATTATGGAAGATATAAAATTTCCGCAAGGAAATTCAGGAAATGGTGAAAAAAAGCCTCA
>JAZNAB010000099.1:0-3564 GCA_045586285.1 Candidatus Flemingiibacterium sp.
GGGATACAATCTTGACCTTTGCAACGTCGCCTTCAGCATACTTTTCGGTAAAAATCTTCCAAGGATCCTGATCCGGAGTCTTATAGGAAAGAGAAATTCTCTTTGCGTCCTTATCAACGCTCTTTACGGTTACATCAATAATGTCGCCAACATTAACAACTTCGGAAGGATGCTTAATGCGCTTCCAGGAAAGTTCAGTGGAATGAACCATACCGTCAACTCCGCCAAGGTCTACAAATGCGCCGTAGCTCATAAGGCTCTTAACTTCGCCTCTATAGGTCTGTCCTTCTTCAACCTGTGCCCAGAATGCATCACGTTTTGCCTTATTTTCTTCTCTATCAACAACCTTAATAGATGCAACAACACGCTTTCTCTGCTCGTTCAAATCAATAAGCTTAACCTTCTTTGTCTGTCCCTGAAGAACACTGAGATCTGCATCTTTTGCAAGACCTGACTGTGATGCGGGAATAAATACACGAATACCGTCGCATACACCGATAAGACCGCCCTTAACAACGTCAACAATTTTAGCGTCAACAATTGTTCCGTTTGCAGATGCTTCTACAATAGATGTCCAGTTCTTATCAACATCAATCTTTTTCTTGGAAAGCTGTACAGTACCCTCAGCATCGTTAACCTTAAGCACCTTAACTTCAATTTCGTCGTCAACCTTGTAAAGCTCAGCAAGCTTTACGGAAGGATCGTCTGTAAGCTCATCGTATGTAATAATACCGGTGAACTTAACGCCTGAAATTGCAACGTGAATTTCGTTGTCGGACACAGATGTGATAATTCCTGTTACACGATCTCCGTTCTTAATAGTTCTGATGCTTTCTTCAAGCATCTCTTCAAATGTTTTTTCCATGTTTTCGCTCATAATTCTATGAACCTCCGTAATAATTTTGCCCGGAGTTGAAGCTCCTGCGGCAATTCCCACCTTCATATTGGGTTTAACATACTGAAGCGGAATGGAGGAAGCATCTTCAATCAAGAACGATAAACTTTGCCCCTCTTTACTGATGTCAAAGAGCTTGTTCGTATTTGAACTGTCCTTGCCGCCAATAATAATCATCATATCCATTTTTCGGGATAGCTTTAAGACTTCATCCTGCCTATTTTCTGTTACACTACATATTGTATCATAAATTTTTGAATTTGTATATAGTTTTTCAAAAAATTTTATAGTTTTTTTCCATTCGGCTAATTTTTGTGTTGTTTGCGCCACTAAAACAAGTTCTTTTTCAAAGGTAACGTTCTCTTTTGCAAGTTTTTCAAGCTCTTGTTCGTTCTCTCCGACATATACCTCGCCAAGAGCATAGCTGACTATACTTATTACCTCAGGGTGAGTTTTATCGCCAAGTACAAACAACGGTATATCCTTGCTCGTCTTTTCCCTAACTATATTGTGTATTTTCTTAACATAAGGACAAGTACAGTCCTTGACTATAAAATATTTATTGTTACTTGAAAGCTTTTTTAATTCAAGGTCAAGATCGTAAGGGATTCCGTGCGCCCTTGTACAAACAGTTACGGGATTTTCAGATGTGGCTCTGTCGCAAAGTATCGAAAGGCCTTCCCTGCTTATTTGATGAACGCCCTTTGCTTCAAGTTCTCTAATAAATGTTTGATTATGAATTAGCTTACCGAGAGTATATACTTCACCGCCAGCTCTAGCTGCCGCTTCCACTGTATCTACCGCTCTGCTGACTCCAAAACAGAATCCTGCAAGTTTTGCTACATAAACGCTCATTTACTTCTTCTTTCCTCCGGCACAAGAGCTAATATCCGGTTATAAATCAACTCTGTACCTCTCATATATTCGTCATTACCGCCTTCTGTAAAACCAAACTCCTCATATTCTATAGGTTTTCCAATATAAATATCAATTCGTCTGAAAAGTGCTATGCGGTCATTTTTTGTAGCAATAAACATTGGTAATACAGGTGCTTTTGATCGATAGCAGCTCATAGCTGCGCCGCCTTTAAAATGCTCTTTTGTAGTATCAAATTTAACCCCTGAATAACGGTGTCCCTGCGGGAACATTCCGACAACATTGCCTTCCTTTAAAAGTGCAATGGATTTTTTTATTGATGCTGCGGAGTTGCCTCGTCTGTCAACAGAGAAAGCCCCCAGGGATTTTATAAGTTGGCTTAATATCGGAATTTTAAAAAGCTCTTTTTTAGCCATAAACATAACCTGACGTTTAAGTGCTATCGCAGTTACTATAACGTCAATAAAGCTTATATGATTTGAAACGGCAATATATCCTGTGTCCATCGGCTCATTTTCACAACCGTGGATATGGATATTAAATAAAAACTTTAGAACTCCCGAAAGACATTTTTTAAGACCTTTATAGATATTCATTAGTCAACAAGCCGAAACAATCAGCTTCCTTTCCTAGCATTACTTATTTTGTTTTATCTTCGATTATTTTAATCGCTTCACTGACAGTTTCATCAAAATCAAGTTCAGAATTATCAAGAAGTATCGCATCTTCAGCTTTAACCGCAGGTGCAGCGACACGGCTTGAGTCAGCAGCATCACGTTTTATAATATCGGATAGAACTTCATCATAAGTTACTTTTTCACCCTTTAAAATAAGCTCATCATAACGTCTTTTTGCCCTGACCTCATCTCTTGCGGTAAGCCAGATTTTTACATCTGCATAAGGAAGCACGACACTTCCAATATCACGGCCGTCCATTATAACAGAACTTCTTTTTGCAAAATCTCTTTGCATTTCAAGCAAGAATGAGCGCACTGCAGGATGTGCTGAAACAGCCGATGCATACATTGACATTTCAGGCGTTCTAATAGCCGAGGATACATTTTCACCGTTAAGAAAAACCTGCTGTGCTCCGTCAACAATTTTTGCATCAACAGTTAAATCGTCTAATTTTTTTTCAACTTCTTTAGCATTTTTGGGGTCAACCCCGCAGTTTTTAATATGAAGTCCCACAGTTCTGTAAAGAGCACCTGTATCAAGATAAACAATACCAAGCTTGGCGGCAATTCTTTTTGCCAGTGTACTTTTTCCTGCACCGCTTGGGCCGTCAAGGGCAATTGATATTTTTTTCATTAGTCTAAACTCCTTTATAGTAGATATTGACAAAAATTACTCTGCAGCCGAGTGTGCGGCAACTTTTGCAGTTGAAAAGGCAATCTGCAAATTAAATCCGCCTGTATAGGCATCAACGTCAATAACTTCCCCCGCAAAATACAATCCGCTGACAAGCTTTGATTCCATAGTTTTCGGTGAAATTTCCTTTACGTTTACTCCGCCTGAAGTAATAATAGCCTCATCAATAGGTCTAAATTTATTTGGATTCAAAGGCAGAGCTTTCAGAAGCTTCACAAATCCTTGGCGCTGCTGCCTTGTAATTGAATTCACCTTTTGCCGCTCTCCGATTCCGGAAAGCTTTACAATAACGGGTATTAGCTTTGAAGGTAAAAGCTCTCCAAGAGAATTTATAAAGTCACGGTTAATATTTTTAGAAAAATCGTTTTGCAGACGCTTATCAAGAGTATCAAAATCAAGGGCAGGCTTTAAATCAATATACA
>JAZNAB010000100.1:0-4554 GCA_045586285.1 Candidatus Flemingiibacterium sp.
CAATACGTATTACATTAGCAATAGGTATTGGCGTTGCATCTTTTCTCTCAATACTCAAAATAATTACAGAAATAAATATTTTATGGTTTTTAGTACCGTTATATTTTATCTCGATATTAATGATGAAATTTACACCTACATTGTTTGTCGGACTTGCTTTTGACTCGGGCGGTGTAACGGGAGGAGCTTTAACCTCAGCATTTTTAACACCCCTTACCCTCAGTATAGCTCAAGCTGTTGCAGAGTCAAAGGGGAGCGAGATGTCAATTCTGACTAATGGCTTTGGAATTATTTCATTTATATCTGTTACACCGATTATTGCCGTTCAGGCACTTGGAATCATATACGATATTAGCCTTAAGAGAGCTCAAAAGGCAGAAGAAGATGAGAACTTCGATGATATTGGTGTTTTTCTAATTGATAAAATCGAAAATGAAGAGGAGGAATAAAATATGGACAACACTTTAAGAAAAAATCCTCAGTATTTTGTATTGATAGTCGATCAGAGAAAAAAAGAACAGTTTCTCACACTTTTACACGAGCACGGTGCTCACAGAATATTAACAAAATACGGACACAGCTCTGTTTGTGCAGGAGCTCTTGCAAGGGCTTTTGGATTTGATGCAGAGCAGGGAAAAGCCGTGATATCTTGTATATTTTCTTATGATAAAGCGGCAGAAATTATAGATATTCTTTGCCGTGAACATCATTTTGATAAGGCTAATACAGGAATTGCTTTTACAGTTAACATTGACGGATTTTTAGCATAAAACTGAAAGGAGAATGAATTATGAATGATTTAAAGGCGGTATATATAATCGTAAATGCAGGTTTTGCATCGGAAATAGTTGAAATAGCTCGTTCTGTCGGCGCAAAGGGAGCGACCATACTTAATGCAAGAGGTTCTGTGTCAAAGCCTCAGACAATCCTCGGAATTACAATTGATACTGAGAAGGAGATTGTTTTAATCGTTGTTGAGAAAGACATTGCTATAAAAATCGTTGAGGCAGTAAAAGAAAAAGCCGGTGCAGGTACGGAAGCACACGGACTTTGCTTTTTTATTCCTGTTGAAATGTCAACTTTATCTTACAATGTTGATGATATAGTAAAAAAGGGTATTGACTAAGCATAATTAAAAAGGCTGCTGCAAACATAGTTGTTTGCAGCAGCTTTTTATTATAATCCCATTTCTTCCTTAACTTCTTTAAAGCATTTTACTATATAGAGAATATCTTCACGGCTTAAAGCAGCGGAGAGCTGAGTTCTGATTCTTGCTTTGCCTCTCGGTACAACGGGGTATGAGAAGGCAACAACATAAACGCCTTTTTCCATCATACGCTTTGCCATTTCAACAGCCTTGTGTTCATCGTAAAGCATAACCGGAATAATTGGTGTTCCGCCGTCAATTACATCGAGTCCGATTTCTTTAATCTTTTCTGCAAAAAGCTTTGTGTTTTCAAAAAGCTTTTCTCTCAAAGTAAAGTCATTGCCGATCAGGTCAAAAACTTTGAGTGAACCAGCTGCGACAGCGGGCGCTAAGGTGTTTGAGAAAAGATATGGGCGTGAACGTTGACGAAGAAGGTTGATAACTTCAGCTTTTCCTGAAGTGTAACCGCCAGACGCTCCGCCAAGAGCTTTACCGAAAGTACCCGTGATAATGTCAACTCTTCCTTCTACACCGCAATGCTCAGCAGTGCCTCTGCCACGCTTTCCGAGAACGCCTACAGAATGGCTGTCGTCAACCATTACAAGCGCATCATATTCGTCAGCAAGGTCACATATGCCTTTAAGGTTTGCAATAATACCGTCCATAGAAAATACGCCATCAGTTGCAATTAATTTTATGCGGCAGTCCTTTGCCTCTTCAAGCATTTCACGAAGTGAGGACATATCATTGTTTTTATATCTAAAGCGCTTTGCTTTACAAAGTCTGACGCCATCAATAATACTTGCGTGATTAAGTTCATCACTGATTACTGCATCTTCTTCAGTTAAAAGAGTTTCAAAAAGTCCGCCGTTTGCATCAAAACAAGACGAATAAAGAATTGTATCATCTGTTCCGAGAAATTCACTGATTTTTTGCTCAAGCTGTTTATGTAACGATTGAGTTCCGCAAATAAATCTTACAGAAGAAAGTCCGTAGCCGTAGGTTGAAAAGCTTTCCTTGACTGCTTCCATAATATCTTTATTGTTGCAAAGACCGAGGTAGTTGTTGGCACACATGTTTACAACCTCTCTGCCGTCATTAAGAATTACTTTTCCGCCCTGTGCCGAAGCGATTACTTTTTCGTTTTTTGTAAGACCTTCTTTTTCAATGGTATCGCAGGTTTCCTTGAAATATTTAAGAGCTGTTTTCATATTTAGCCTCATTTCACTTATTTATTAAGATTTGTCCAATCGAGAATAACTTTGCCGGCTTTTCCGCTGTTCATAGCTTCAAAACCTTCTTCATAATCTCTTATATCAAGTCTGTGGGTAATAATCGGAGAAATATCAAGTCCGCTTTGAAGCATTGCGGACATCTTATACCAAGTTTCGTGCATCTCACGGCCGTAAATACCTTTAATTGTAATGCCGTTGAAAATTACTTTATTCCAGTCGATATGGCTGTCGCTCTTTAATAAACCGAGAAGAGCAATTTTTCCGCCGTGAATTAAATGGTCAAGCATTGTATTAAGAGCTATTTCACTTCCTGACATTTCAAGACCGACATCAAAGCCCTCTCTGATAGAAAGCTTTTTCATAGTGTCTGCAAGGCTTTCCTTAGCAGTGTTAACTGTATATTCAATACCAAGCTTCTTGGCAAGTTCAAGTCTTACATCGTTTATATCTGTGATCACAACGTGTCTTGCGCCTGCAAACTTGCAGACAGCCGCCGCCATAATTCCGATAGGTCCTGCACCTGTAATCAGAACATCTTCTCCGAGAACATTAAATGAAAGAGCAGTATGTACAGCGTTTCCGAAGGGATCAAAAATAGAATACATTTCCTCGGGAATATCTTTTTCGCATTTGCGTACGTTTTCTTTTGGAATTACAAGGTATTCTGCAAATGCCCCATCTCTGTTTACACCGACACCGATAGTATCCTTGCAGAGATGACCGTGACCGGCAAGACAGTTGCGGCACTTTCCGCAAACGATGTGTCCTTCGCCGGAAACTATATCTCCGATCTTCCAGTTAGTAACATTATCTCCGACCTCTACAATTTCGCCGACATATTCGTGACCAATAACCATTGGTGTTTTAATTGTTGCCTGTGACCAAGCATCCCAGTTGTAAATGTGAAGGTCAGTTCCGCATATAGCGGTTTTGTGTATTTTAATTTTAACATCATTGGCTGTTATTTTTGGCTCGGGAACATCTTCAAGCCAAAGACCTTTTTGTGCATATTTCTTTACAAGTGCTTTCATGAATATCTCCGTTCTGCCGACCTTTGCGGCGATTGTTAATTTATATTTCCGACAGACTTAACAAGAAAGTCAATAAAGCTGTCTGTTGTTGCCGATATTTTTTTGTCTGTGTTAAGAATGTATCCGATTATATATTTTTCCTCGGTATCAAGAGGAATACTCACAATGTCGCCTTTATTTAAAGCGGAAGGCATAATTCCTGTGCCTATAGTACAAGCGTTTGTGGTGAGAAGCATATTCATAAGAGTAGCTCTGTCGCTTATTTCTATAAGCTTATTGCTTTGAGGTTCATCGCTGAGTTCTTCTGTAAATACGGATATGTTATGCTGTCCCTGCTCATAAGCCACGTAGGGATAAATTTCTATATCTGAAATTGAAAGTTTTTCAAAACTTGCAAGAGGGTGATTCTGTCTTACAAAAACGTGGGGTGAAGTTTTCACAAAAGATGTGAACTCTATGCTCTTGCTGTTTAAATAACGTTTCATAATGTCGAAATCGCTGTCTTTTATAGCAATTATGCCAATGTCAGCACCTGCAGTTTCAATTTCTCTTATAACATCGTATGTTTTGATTTCACGAAGTGAAAAACGATATCTGTTAGATTGGCTTGAAGAATCAAGCGCGTTGAGCATTTTGGCAAATATATCTGCTATAAAATCATAATGCTGAGTTACTATATTGAGCCTGTTTCCGCTGTCCTTTGAATTGTACCTGTTTTCAATAAAGTTATATTGTTCGACTATAGCACTTGCATATCTTACAAATTCAACGCCTTCTTCTGTCAAATAAACGCCGTTTTTTGAACGATTGAAAATTTGAATATTAAACTCATTTTCAAGACTTTTAACATTAACCGAAAGAGATGATTGTGCAACAAATAACTGCTTTGCAGCTTCATTGAATGAACCTGTTCTTGCTATTTCAAGGACATATTTACACTGTTGAATAGTCATATGCTCCTCCTATAATACAATTTCCACCTTAATTATGATACCATATTATAGTAAAATTTTCAAGTATATAAAAACTATTACTGTTGTTCAACTATAAATAATACATAATTTTCCAAAGTTATTATTTGCTAAACACTATTGACAATAAACAATTGTTATGTTAAAATTAGATGAATATTACATTAGTG
>JAZNAB010000101.1:0-5079 GCA_045586285.1 Candidatus Flemingiibacterium sp.
ATTTATATATGTTTGAAGATTCAATGTTTAAAAAACATATTGAAGGCTTTACAAAGGTTGGAATCCCGGTAGGAGCATACCACTATTTTACGGCAACAAATCTTGACGAATGTTATAAAGAAGCGGATTTCTTTGTTAAAACTTGTAATGTACTTAAAGATAAAATCAGTTTATATCTTGCCTGTGATTTTGAAAGATATAAGAATAAATATGTAACCAAGCTTAACCGAGAACAAGCTACAATGTTGATTAACTCATTTTTAAAGAGAGTGGAAGCAGCCGGATTTAAAGTATGCAATTATACAAACACCGACCATATTTTAAATCACCTTTATTTGTCAAAGCTTGATTATCCGGTATGGCACGCTCATTATATAAAAGACGGAAGCATTTCCCGTCCAAAAGAGTCAGGGGAAAAACTTGCTATCCATCAATATACCGATTCAGGTCAGCTCCCAGGAGTACCCGGATTTTTTGACTTGGACTTCGGATACGAGCCTCTCGCGAAATTAATTATAGAGGCAAAAACTCCCCTTGAAAAGCAAACGCTTGACTACATTTCTAGGTACAAAACAGGAGAGGATATATTAATAAAACTTGCCGACAAGTTGGTTTTAAAAAATCTTAAACCTATAAAAAATCCCGATCACTCAAAATTCGTTACAAATATAAAATTTTACTGTGGTCTTAGCAGTGATCAATGCGAATACCTGAACAATTACAAATATAATACCGAACTTTTTCGTAAGCTATATTTTAATATGATTGATAATTAAATGTTATGAGATTTCTAAAAAAACTTTTACTTGGAGTATATATCTTTCTAGCTCTATTTTCTGTTGTTACATTAATTTTATTTCTTGTAACAGGTAATGAGCCGTCAACTCTTGTCGCATCTGTATTTGGAGTTGCGGGCGTTGAAAGTATGCTTGGAGCTATAATAAAGACTAAGGAGAATAAAAATGATACAGATAATAATGGAAAATCTTGATTTAATACTAAGTTCTATAGTAATTATAATTTCAGCAATAGTATTTGCCAGACGTGGACAAATTAGCTTGATAAGAGAACTTATCTTAAGCCTCAGCTATGCTGACGGAATATCTACCGATAAAATTTACAATGCGCTTCCAAAGCTAACTAAGCTTCTGGTTTCAGAGAAAAAAGTTGAAAACATAATTAACCAAGCTAATGCTGATAACACATAAAAAAAGAACGACAGTTTAAAACTGTCGGTCTTTAATTATACAATATTAGTCGTTACCGAACATATTGTTGAAGTTGTAGAACATTGCAGCTACCTGAGCTCTTGTTGCAGGATTATTAGGATAGAGGTTGCTGTTGAGAGATGTCATTGTACCAAGGTAAATACCGTTGGTAATTGCCCATTCCATAGCTTCCTTTGCATAATCCGGAACTGCATAGTAATCTCTGTAGTCTGTAAGCTTAAGCTGAGTGCTTTCGCCTGCATTCTTAAATTCTACCATTCTTCCGAGGATGAGGCAAGCCTGTGCGATAGAAATATTGTCAAATGGAGCAAACTGCTTGTCGCTGTAACCGTTTACGATCTTGTTTCTGCTTGCCCAAGCAACATAACCGGTGTAGTACTCGCCCTTTGCAATGTCCTCAAATGTATATGTTGTATATGAATACTGGTCAACATTTTCATATCTACCAAGTACAGTTACGAACATTGCACGGTTCATATAGCCTTCAGGTGCAAATTCTTTATCAGATACTCCCTGGAAGAGTCCAAGGTCGGTTACATACTTAACTGCCTTATAGTATGTGCTGTCGGTAGGTACGTCGTCAAAACGCTGTACTCTATCTTCACCGTCTTCATCTTTTCTCTGTGCGAGGAGCCACTTAACCATTTCAGTATCGTTATAAGCAGCATTCCAAGCGTAATGCTCCCAGTTAGTGCTTCCGTTAGGATCGTAACCGAATGCTTCCTTAACTTCATCCTTGGTTGTATCATATTCAGTATATCTAACATCTCTGCCGAGGTTCTTAAGAACAGCATAAGCTGCACGGTCACCCTTAACATTAACTGTCTTATCGTACATACCGTGAGAAATCCAAAGCTTAACGTCATCGCTGATGTTGTAAACTTGAGTTGGGTCATTGTAACCTGCTACAGGGAATGCAGCTGTTACAAGGCCTGGGCAACGTGTGATGAAGTCCCAAGTTCCGCCGCCGCCCATTGAGTCGCCGGCAACATATACTCTGGATTTATCAATGCTATAGCCCTTAAGAATGTGCTTATATACATAGTCAATAACTACTGACATTGACTTACTTGTGTTGTCAGATGAGAATTTATATACACCTTCACTATATATTTCAGGAGTCCAATAATCGTTTTCAAGACAACGAGGAGCAAATACGATAAAGTTTTCGCCTTCGATTTCAAGAATCTTCTTTACAATACCGTGACCTTTTCCGCCATCGTAGTAAGGATCTTCGTTGTTACGTCCGCCTACATTGTGGAAGTAGATGAGAAGTGCATAATCATTAAGTTCATTATATGTTTTTGGAACATAAAGGCTTGTAGGAATTGTAACGCCCTTATAGGTATGTGAACCGCCTACAAATGCGCCTCTATCTTCTTCAGGTATAATTTCAGGAGTATACTCGGGTTCTGGAGCAATAGCATTAGTAGAATCAATGTAGATTTCTGCGTACTTAATTGTAGCAGCTGAAGCCACCTGAATTTCTGCAACAACATACATATCGTCATATGCAGATGCAGGAATTTCATATGCAAGTACCTTATCGGTAACGATGCCGGTAGAACAATCTTCAATGCCCTTGAATGTTGCTGCGGTTGAGTTAATATATACTGTAGGAATCTTGTCAGCAGCAGTTAAAGAGGTGGGAACAACAGAGAACTTAAATGTAGCTACTGAGCCTTCATAAACATCGCCCATAGGCATACGAAGCGCTCCACCCTTACCCTTTGTAATTGACAGAGGAAGGATGTTATAAACTTTCTTCCAGTCGGGTTGAATCTCATTAACGGTAACAACCATCTTACGCTTTGTAAACATAAGCTTGTCGTAAGAACCAAAATTGCTAAGTGCGTTCCAATATCCTGCATCGGTAGCTAAGTCAGTATTGGTTGTTGCTGATTTATCAGCAGCATCGTATGTCTTTGTAATGCCACCGAAATCGTTAAGATATATCTTGCTAGCGCCCTGTGAAAGATAGTTAGCAGCACTTGCAGCATATGTTTCATAGTCGTGCTTAACTGTAGAAGTTAAATTTGTTTCAATACAAGCTGCAACTTCAATGCCAAGAGGTCTCATAACAGAGTCCCAAAGCTTAACTGAAATATTGTTGTCGGAGATTGTATTACTGCTCTTTACAGCTACTCTGTCAATATACTTTTTAGCAGCCCACTCTGTAACGTCAATACCAAAATCATAGTTAATCTGAGGTGTAGAAGCTACAACAGTGGATAACATAACGTCGTGACCAAACTTAGTTGCGTTTGCATCAACAAGAGCTTTAACATCAGTTATGAATTTTGTAAGCATTGAAAGACCAAGGTATTCAATTGAATCAAAAAGACCAATATTGCTTACGATGTCAATTTCAAGTCCATAAACGTCATAGTTGTTAAGCAAGTCGCCAATAAAAGCAAGTTTATTAGCAAAAAGTGCACTAACATCAGCAGCAGTTGAGTCAACCATATTAATAGCAACCCAAGGCTTAATGTTCTGCTTTGATAATTCATCAAAAAGCACAGCAAGTTCTGTAACAGCATTTTTTGAGTTCATATTGAACACATAGTCTGTAACATTTGAACCTGCAATTCCTTTTGCATATTCACGGATTTGCGCTTCAGTTTTGCCGGAAATAGCAGCGACTACTGTGTCAGCATCATCGCTAACAATTAGTCCCTGTACTTCTGCTGCATCTGCAGCAATTGTAACAACAGCGTTTTCATCAGCAGCATAGGTAGGAATAACAGCCATAGAACAAATCATTACCATAGCCAATATTGCTGAAAGGATTCTTTGCATTTTCATTTGGATACTCCTTTAAAATTTAAATTTGCCAAACTTTTTTAAAGTTCGGGCTTATAACTTTCTAAAATTGCAGCTTCCCTTTTTAAATTCCAGGTTCTACTGCATTTGTACCGTCAACATATACTTCCGCATAACGAATTATCGTCTGCGCCTTTGCGGTAATATCTGCTTTAATGTACATATCATCATAACATTCTTCCGGCACTTTATATATAAGTATCGGATCAGTTACCAAACCAAGTTTATCGTATTCAATTCCAACATAAGTCGCATTATAGCCGTTAACTTTCACATCTGGAATTTTTGTTGAAGCCGTACAAGCTTCCGGCACTGAAATCTTGAAGTATACTTCAGAGCCTTCGTATACATCTCCCATAGGCACTCGGATTGAATCAGTTGCCCCACCGGCGATTGTTCTTGATAAAATATTGTTCTTTCCGCCCCAATAGGTGTAAACGTCAACATACGTTAAAATCATTCTGCGGTTTGTAAGCATCAGCTTCTCATAAGAACCGATAGTTGTTATCATATTCCAATAGCCCATATCGGTTGTTATACCAAGTCTTGGGTCTTGGGTAGATATTTTTTCGTCATCAGTATAATCTCTGCCAATTGCACCGCAGTAATTATAAAGGTAAATATTATCTGCTCCTTGTGAGAGATAACTTGCAGATACTGCTTGAATTGTTTCTATGGACTGAGGACGGCTTAATTGAGCGCCATATGTATCAAGATTACACTCAATACCTGCACAAAGTTCAACTCCGTAAGGATCAAGAAGTGATTTCCAAAGCTTTATCGGAATATCGTTATGTGTTGTTGTCCAATAAGCCTTTGGAATTACTCTGTCAACTATTCCCTCGGATACCCAAGTCATAACATCAAGTCCGAGTTCAAAGTTTCTTTCAAGTTCAGTAGCAACGATAACAGCTATCTTGATATCGTGACCGTGCTTTAATGATGCTTCAGCAACAAGGGCATTAACGTCACGCATAAAATCGTTCATATACTCAAGGCCGTTGTATTCATCACCGTAAGCCCAGAA
>JAZNAB010000102.1:0-12633 GCA_045586285.1 Candidatus Flemingiibacterium sp.
TATTTAAAGGTCTTCCGATTGATTTATCTTTTTTTATAGCTTTTTTACTAATAAGCATCTTACGGTCATTATTACCTTCTGTAATTTAAATGGTATTTTTATGAATAATATTATTTCAAAGTTAAATGACGATGACCTTCTTGTTATAAAAAAAGCGCAAGAACAATTGATTCGTGCCGAATCAGGCATCTTGTCTGTATTTGGATTTTTAAACAAAAGAGAACAATATATAATTTGCCGTAGATTTGAAAAATATTTTCAAGATGACGAAGGCGAACCTCTTCTTTTTTTCTACGGCGGCTATAAAGACGCTGAAAGGGCGCTTTTTGTCTGTATGCCCTCTTATATGCGTTACAGCGACAATCTGGAAGAAACAATAAAGGCTGAATTGTCAGAATACATAACACCTCTTTTTATTAAAAAAAGCGGTTATGTAAACCTGAGTCACAGAGATTATCTCGGTGCAATAATCGGGCTTGGTATCGAGCGTTTTGCCATTGGAGATATTTTGCTTTGTGATGAGGGTGCAATTGTTTTTGTAACGTCGTCAGTATCAGAGCTTATGAAAAATGAGCTCATCTATATCGGTCGTGATAAGGTTAAAGTAACAAACTATTCCCTGCCAAATAATTTTAACTATGAACGCAAATTCGAAAATATCAAGGGGACAGTTTCATCTCCAAGACTTGATGCGGTTTTATCAGAAATTGCACATATTTCAAGAGATGGAGCAAAATCACTTATAAAGTCCGGACTTTGCGAACACAACTATTTTACTAATATTGAACCGGATGCTGCAGTATCATCCGGCGATGTTATTTCTGTTAAGAAAACTCCCGGAACAAAGGGTGGAAAATTTATTATTGACAATTTGGATGAACGCTCACAAAAAGGCAGAATTTGGCTTATTGGGCGTCGTTATTTATAAAAATTCAGAAATTTAAAGAAAGGACTAATAAAATGCTTCCTCCATATGACTTGAAAAACAAATCATTTACCAAAGCAATGAGAGGCTACAACCCTGTCGAAGTTGATGAATACATTGAATTTCTCATTGAAAAATATACTGAGCTTTATCGTGAAAATGATGAGCTTGAACGCAAGCTTAAGACAGTTGTCGCAAGACTTGATGAAATAAAAAATGATGAGGACTCAATTCGTAGCACTATGCTTGATGCAAAACGTGCGGCAAATAAGATTAAAGCAGATGCGGAAGCCCGTGCTGAATCTATCGTTCTGTCTGCCAAAACTTCTTGCAATACTATTCTTGCAAACTTTAATTCAAAAATTGAGCTTGGCAGAGATACTTTAGCAGAGCTTCAAAGAGATGCTTTTGAACTAAAAAAAGAACTTTTCAGCCGTTATAGCGAACATATTAAGTTAATTGAAAAGCTTACAGAAGGAATTGACGAAGACTCCATTCCACCTATAACAGAGCTTAGACAGCAGGTACTCGACGGAATCAAAGCCGACGTGTTAGCTAAACACTCTAACGAGGCAAATAGCGAGAATCATTTAGAAAACGAAACACCGGCAGAAGTAACCGATGAACAGTTCACAATGCCAAATGAACTTTTTGAAAGTGCTACTGCCGTTTATGATACGGTAGAAGAAGATACAGATATCTCATTAAAGGTGGAACGTGAACCTCTTGTTGCTAACGAAAAGTTAGGTTTTAAAGGTTCAGTAATGGAGCTTAACCGTCAATACAAAGAGTCTGGCGATGAAATTGTAAACACTCCCGATTCAGACATAGAGGAAGAGACATCTTACCTTGATTTTGTAAAATCCGTAACCGGCAAAGACTCAGAAGATGAAAAAAAGAAAGCAGATTTTGAAATGCTTTTCGACGAAGGTAAAAACAAAAAAAGAAAGAAATTTTAAATAACATATATCATTAAATCTATCCAACAAAGGAGCAAACACCTATGCCACAGGATTACAGTAAAACCCTAAATCTTCCAAATACAGACTTTTCAATGCGTGCAAATCTTCCGCAGCGTGAACCTGAAATGGGCGGAGTTTGGGAGAAGGACGACATTTATAATAAAATGCTCGAAAAGAATGAGGGAAAACCGCTGTTTATTTTACACGACGGTCCTCCTTTTTCTAACGGCGCTATTCATATGGGTCACGCCTTAAATAAAATTTTAAAAGATATTATAAATAAATACAAGTCAATGTCAGGCTATAAAGTACCATTTATTCCCGGTTGGGATAACCACGGTATGCCTATTGAATCTGCAATTATCAAGAAAAACAAGCTTGACCACAAGAATATGTCTATTTCAGAATTCAGAAGTGCTTGTCATAAATTTGCACAGGATTTTGTAGATTCACAAAGAGAATCATTTAAGCGTCTTGGAATTCTTGGTGATTGGGATAATCCTTATATCACAATGGATCCCAAGTTTGAAGCCTGTGAAGCAAAAGTTTTCGGTGAGATGTATAATAAAGGATACATCTATAAAGGACTTAAGCCTGTTTATTGGTGTCCGCACGATGAAACTGCCCTTGCAGAAGCTGAAATTGAATATAAGGACATTGACTGCACATCAATTTATGTAAAATTTAAAGTTAAGGACGACCTTGGAAAACTGTCATCTCTTGACCTTAATAACACATATTTTGTAATTTGGACAACTACAACCTGGACTCTTCCCGGCAACCTTGCAATTGCTGTTCACCCTCGTGAAAAGTATGTTGCCGTTAAAGCAGGTGCAGAAACTTATATTGTAGCTGACGCTCTTGCTGACAAAACAATGGCTGCAGCCGGCATTACAGATTTCGAGCGTGTTGCAGAATTTGTTGGCGGTGACTTTGAATATATGAAGGCTCAGCATCCTTTCCTTGACCGAGAAAGTTTACTCGTTCTTGCGGAATATGTAACTATGGAAAGCGGAACGGGCTGTGTTCATACTGCTCCCGGTTTTGGTGCTGACGACTATGTAACCTGTATGCGTTACAAGATGCCCATTGTAGTTCCTGTAGACGACAGGGGTTATCAAACAGAAGAAGCAGGTAAATTTGCAGGTCTTTACTATGAAAAGTCCAATGATGCAATTCTTGCTGATATGATTGAAACAGGAGCACTTCTTGCTTCTGAAAAGGTTTCACATAGCTATCCTCACTGTTGGAGATGTAAACATCCGATAATTTTCCGTGCAACGCCTCAGTGGTTTTGTTCTGTTGACGCATTCAGAGCAGATGCAGTAGCCGCTTGTGACAATGTTAAATGGTTACCTGAATGGGGTAAGGACCGTATGGTTTCTATGATAAATGAACGTGCTGATTGGTGCATTTCCCGTCAACGTCATTGGGGACTTCCCATTCCTGTATTCTATTGCCCTGACTGTAAAAAACCTATCTGTACAGAAGAAACCATTGATAAAATTTCAAAAATCTTTGCAGAGTTTGGTTCAAATGCTTGGTTTGATAAAACCGCAGAAGAACTTATGCCTGATGGCTTTAAGTGCCCTCACTGTAATTGCACTCACGGCTTTATAAAGGAAACAGATACTCTTGACGGTTGGTTCGACTCCGGCTCTACTCACTTTAATGTTCTTGAAGATGGTGAGCTTTCAAATTGGAGCGGTATGTCTTGGCCTGCTGATCTTTATCTTGAAGGCGCTGACCAGTATAGAGGTTGGTTCCAGTCTTCCCTTCTTACCGCTATCGGTGCAAAGGGACAGGGCGCTCCTTATAAGCAGGTTTTGACTCACGGTTGGGTTGTTGACGGAGAAGGCAAGGCTATGCACAAATCTCTTGGCAACTCTATTTACCCTGAAGATATTATTAAGCAGTATGGTGCTGATATCCTTCGTTTGTGGGTTGCTTCCAGCGACTATACCGTAGACGTTCGTGTTTCAGATGCTATTTTCAAGCAGCTTTCCGAAACATACAGAAAGTTCAGAAACACTGCTCGTATTATAATGGCTAACCTTGGTAAAGCAGGTGAAGATTTCAACCCCAATACCGATATGTTACCGCTTTCAGAGCTTGAAAACATTGATAAATGGGCTCTTGCACGTTTAAATAAGCTTATTTGCGAGGCTACTAAAGCGTATGATAATTACGATTTCCACATTGTAATTCACGCAATTTCTAATTTCTGTACTATTGATATGTCCAAGCTTTATATCGATATTACAAAAGACAGACTTTATGTTGAAGCGGCAAATTCCAAAACCCGCCGTGCTGTACAGACAGCAATGTATATAATTCTATCTGCATTGACTCGTCTTATAGCTCCTCTCCTCTCCTTTACAGCTGAGGAAATTTGGGCATCTATGAAGCATATTTCATCTGACGATACAAGAAGTGTGTTCCTTAACAGTTTCCCTAAATCTGATGATATTTCTGCATTTGACGAAATTGAAGAAGGATTTGATAAGCTCTTTGATCTTCGTGATGACGTTATGAAAGCCCTTGAAATTGCCCGTGCAGAAAAGCTCGTTGGTAAATCCCTTGATGCTAAGCTTACAATTTATACAAAGTATGACGATACATTCGAGCTTCTCAGCTCATTTGCGGATATTCTTGAAGATGTATTTATCGTAAGCTCTGTTTCTATTAACAAGGGTGATGCTCCAAGCGGTGCATTTTCTGAGGAAAACAGCAATATTGCTGTTTTGGTTGAAACCGCTGACGGCGAAAAATGCGACAGATGCTGGAAATACACCAAGGACGCTATTAAGGAAGATGATTCTTGTCTTTGCTCTCGTTGTAAATCTGTTATCGGTCATTAATTTATCAAGGATAATCTAAGATGAGATTTGTTTGGCTTTTAGTCACACTGTTTACAGTAATAATTGATTATCTAACAAAGTATGCGGCGGTTCTTTATTTAAAAGGTATTGAAACATTTCCGATTATTGAGGGAGTAATTCACTTCACCTATGTTGAAAACAGAGGTGCTGCCTTCGGTATGTTAAAAAATCATCGCTGGGTATTTATGGTGATTTCAACATTTGCAATATTGTTTATACTTTCATTTATTGCAGTTTACCCAAAAAGCTACAGAAACCCCTTGTTATTTACAGGACTTAGCTTTATAGCAGGCGGCGGCATCGGAAATATGATTGACCGAATTACCCTTTCATACGTTGTCGATTTTATTGATTTCAGACTAATAGATTTTGCGGTTTTTAATGTTGCGGACTCTTTTGTCTGCATTGGCTGCGCTCTTATAATGATTTATGTCATTTTCTTTGATTTAAAGAAACCAAATTCGCAGACAGATACCAATAATAACTAAAAAACAGGACTGCCTTTCAGGTCTGCACATTGTTTTATAACTGTGTTCACCTTATATGCAGTCCTTTTTTAGAAAGGTAAGATATTACGTGTATGTTATAACCGAATCGGATATAATGAAGCGCCTTGACGTTTTTATAGCCGAAGCTGAGGGAATTACCCGTTCAGCTGCTCAAAAATTAATACTCTCGGAAAACGTTACTGTAAACGGAAAATTCCCCCCGAAAAATTATCGAACAAGACTCGGCGACCAAATAGAAACGGAAATCCCCGAGCCTATATGCGATAGTGCTGTTGCTCAGGATATTCCTCTTGATATTGTTTACGAAGATTCCGACTTACTTATAGTCAACAAGCCTCGTGGGATGGTTGTACACCCTGCAGCAGGCAATCCTGACGGCACTCTTGTCAATGCCCTGCTCTATCGCTGCAAGGATAGCCTTTCGGGAATTGGCGGAGTAATACGCCCCGGTATAGTCCATAGAATTGACAAGGATACCTCCGGTCTTCTTATAGTTGCCAAAAATGATAATTCGCATCTTAAACTGGCCGAGCAAATTAAAGTTCACAGTTTTGAGAGAGAATACCGAGCTATAATACTTGGTAAGCTAAAAGAACAATCCGGCACCGTCAATGCTCCAATCGGAAGAGATTTTAAGGACAGAAAACGAATGGCTGTCGTTTCAGACGGCAGAGAGGCTGTTACACATTATGAAGTGCTTGAAGAGTTTAATTTGCCAGGACAGAGCTTCAGCTTTATAAAATTAAAGCTTGAAACGGGCAGAACGCATCAAATCAGAGTGCATATGAAATATCTCGGTCATACACTTCTTGGAGATACCGTTTACGGTGGCGGAAGCACAAAATTCGAAAAAAATAACAATTCACTTATAATTGGACAAACTCTATGTGCTACACACATTGGTTTTGTTCATCCAACAACAAACGAATTCTTACGTTTTGATGTTGATGTTCCGGACTATTTCAGTCAAATTCTTGAGAAACTACGACTGCAATCTAAATAATCTCCCATAAATAAATTAAGCACTTCCAAAAGTTTTAATCTTTTGAAAGTGCTTTTTTATGATAAGACGAATAGATTTTTACGGTTCATTCAAGAGCCCCGTAATATTTGTTGGGTGCTTATGAATTTTAGTTTGGACTTCGGTGTACAGTGCGTCACGGCGAAGCCTTGTAATCGATGTATACGGTGGTTTCGGAAAATCACGCCCCCTCAACATCGAAAAAATGCAAACTTTCATTAGAATTTGCTTTTATATATTATAAAAAAACTATTTTAAACATTATACCATAATTTTCACATTTGCAATATATTCAAAAATTTTAAAATCATTTAACCAAAATAAAGGACATAATAACAGTCAGTACTGACAAAAACGCAAAATTTATAAGAATAAACAAGAGAATATATGACTTTGTTTTTGAAGGGTAATTTTTTGTATATTCTCTGAAAGTTATAAGACTTGCAAGTGACGCAATCAATGTGCCGACACCGCCAATATTTACACCAATTAAAAGCTCTCTATAGTTATCGGTAAATTGCGACAAAAGAATTGCTGATGGAACATTTGAAATAAACTGACAGGATAGAATTGATGTTATAAAAGTGTTTTTTTGAAGAAGCGATGATACAAAATCACGTACAACCGTTATTCTCGCCATATTTCCCGAAAAAACAAAAAAAGCAACAAAAGTTAAAAGCAAGGGATAATCAACAAGCTTCAAGGCTTTTTTGTCAACAAATAACATAGATAAAAGTATTACTACAAATCCAATATAATAAGGCACACCTCTGAATACTATTAAAATTGCAATAACAAATAATATCATTAATACTATTGTTTTTTTCTTAGGAAGCTTAACCGAATCTGTCCCCGGAAAATCTATGCTGACGGGCTTTATGTATAAACAGCAAAGTGTAATAATAACTATAGAAAGTATAAACGGAAGGGCCATAATTCCCATAAATTCAATTGTCGGAATATTAAATTTTGAATATAAGTAAAGGTTTTGAGGGTTTCCGAAGGGAGTCAACATACCGCCAAGATTTGCGGCAATATTTTGCATAATAAATACGAAAGCCGTATATTTTCTGTATCCGGTGACATCAAGCACATAGTAGCCAAGTGGTAAAAAAGTAAGGAGCGCCATATCATTTGCTATAAGCATAGAACCTATAAAAGTAATGTAGATTACAGCAACAATTGATAGCCGAAGATTTTTTAGCTTTTTTACTACCTCTCTTGCAAGAATATAAAAGAAATTGATGTTTTTAAGACCGCACACTACTGCAAGAACACAAAAAAGACAGGTCAGCGTCTTAAAATCAAAGTAACCTATATATTCAACATCCGGCGGAATAGTAAACATAGTAACAATAGCCGCCGAAAGTGCTATCAAAAACACGATATTATTTTTAATAAACCTTATTACAGGGGACAATTGCTGGTCCCCTGTACTTTTTCCGGTAAAACCGAAGAATTTCATATACGGTCAATCCTTTTCTGCTCTTAAGTGAATTTGCAAAGTTTACAAAAGAAATACGATATCATACCAAAAGACATTTAAAAAATTGTTTTATCGTGATTTACAAACCTTAATTTATTTTAAAGATCTATAAATCTTTGTACAGGCGTCATAGTCATTTCTTGCACGTTTTTCAAAAACAGGCAAACATTTTTCAAGATTTGTTCTTATTTTTTTATCTTGAATCAAGGTCATTTGTGCAGCACTAACAAGTTCGCCCTCTTTAATTTTTCTTACGTCAATAGCTTCTTGCAGTAAATCTTGGCTGTTGAATTCTCGATTAAGGTAATCTATAAATGCATTAATTTTAGGGTCATACGATATTGCAAGCATTGGTACACATACCTTAGCGGCAAAAATAAGAGTGTGTAATCTTGTACCGATTACAAGTCGTGCTCCTTTCATAACCGCACAAAGCTCCGATGCCGAAAGAGATGTAATAACAAGCCCACACTTACAAGCTTCATAAAGCTTTGTTGTTATTACTGTATCTTTTGCAGGATACATCGGAATAAACAGCGGGGTAATTTTATACTTCTCGCTGATTTTGACAATTTCATCAGCTATCAAATTTAAGGTATTCTTCCCCATTCCAAAGCCGTCAAAATTGTTTGTGTCCTTGACGGATACTATAAAATAATTTTCAGGTATGCCCTCTCTTGATATGATATGCTCAAGCCACAAAGATGCAGTATCTTCAAGTAAAAATGCAGGGTCAGCGCTGACATATATATCTTTAGTCACTCCAAGTTCACGAGCAAGTTCAAGTGATGAATTTTCCCTAAGACTGATATAGTCTGCATCGGCCATTACCTCTGCTGATAATTTGCGTCCGTCCCTTGAACATATAGGGCCAAGCCCGTTTGCATATAAAACAAGTTTTAAACCAAGCTTTTTTGCCATTTTCATTATAAAAGTATAATAGAAAAGACTCTTCTTACTTGTACCGTCTTGAAGTAAGCTTCCGCCCCCTGATATAAGAAGTCGTGCCCCCAACATTTCTCTTATCACAGACGGAATATTAAATCTGTTTATAGTTCTGACACCTGAAATTCTTGCAAGTCTTTTTGGTTTTTTAGCAAGTACTGTTATTCTAGCTTCGGGATTTTGGGATTTTAGTCCGACTATAATTGATGACAAAAGCGAATCATCGCCTACATTTCCAAAACCGTAATAACCGCTTATAATAATATCTCCTCTATTATATCTTTTAAACGGTGTAAGCTTTTTATAAACTTCAATATGATCCTCAGCCATTCTATCAATAGAATAGCCCTCAATAACAACACGGCGGCAAAGTGCTCCAAGCTCAGCTACACGTTCCTTCGGCATTGAATATATTTCTTTAATATCATCAATTAAATTCTGTACCGTTGGCAGAGCTTCGCCACGGCAAGTAAAGTTTGTACGCTTAGCAGTGCCTAAAACGTCTTCTTTGAGCACTCCTATATATCCCTGCTGTCCCGCAAGGATTACGGGATTCTCTTCGCTCATAGCCTCCAGGGCGGCTCTTGATACGCCGACGAATATATCAGCCGTTGAAAGTATTTCGGCAACATCTGTACGAGGACCTGTTAATCTTATAACTTGCTTTGAAAGCTTTGAATTTATATTATCTGCTTTTTTTGACAACGTATCAAAGGCTGTTCCTCCGCCGACAATAATAATTTCAAGGTTTGGTATTATATCAATTAAACTCGGAGCGGCATCACAAAGCAAAAAACCGGGCAATGCAGTTTCGTTATCAATTCTGCTGACATAAACTACCCTGTATTTATCTTTGGATAAATTAAGTTCAGATCTTGCCTTTTTATTGTCTATATCTGATTTGAAGCGCTCTGTATCAATACCATTTATGGTTAGCGTTATATTATCCTGCGGAGTTTTATAGTTATCAATCAAATACTGCTTGATATCACAGCTTACAGCAAAGGTATGATCACCCCAATCGGAAACATTGGCAAGAAGTCCGTTAACCTTAAAAACGGCGTGGGTTGATGTTACAAATCTGAATCCTAGTCGCTTTGACAGCATACCGCAAATAAAAGCAGGTATTCTGGAATGAGCGTGAACAATATCAAACTTTTCTTTTAAGATAAGTTTTTTTAACAGTCTGTAACTCTTTATCATTGAAAGAGGACGTTTTGTATGAAGAGGAACATTAAAATGACGTACTCCGGCACGTTCAAGTTCATCGACAAAAACACCGCCGTTAGAAGCAACTGTGACGTCGTGTCCCCTTGCCACAAGTGATGCTGCAAGCTCAACTACGTGAGTTTCCGCACCGCCTATAACCATCCACATATGTGTTAGTAAAATCTTCATATACTCAAGCAGCCGAATATACGGCTTCCTTTCAACATAGTTAATCGATATTAACATAAAATATTTTACCATAAAGTTATATTTAAGTCAATGAGATATACAAAAAAATAAAGCCGTCTGACATTTTATGACATATTATAATAAAAAAAAGCTGTATAATTATATTGGATTTTTATAAAGTCAGCAATTAAGCATATACGACGGAGGATTTTAATTATATATGAAAAACAGTTTTACAAATAAAGCAGAAAACGTATTGAACACAGCTAAGCTTTTTGCTGAGCAGTTCGGGCATACCTTTATAGGAAGTGAGCATTTTCTTTGTGCCCTTTCAAATGAGCCTGACTGCGTTGCATCGGCTATACTAAAAAAAAGAGGAGTGACAATCGATAAGTTAAAAACTGTAATAGCTGAAAAAATCGGTACAGGCGACCCAACAAAGCTAAGCGCAAAGGATATGACACCTATTGCTAAAAAAATTATAGAGGCAAGTGCAGCAGAAGCTAAATCTAGAAAACAGTCATCAATCGGTACTGAGCATCTTCTTCTTGCTATTTTGAGCTTTAAAGATTGTTCAGCCATTGGAATTCTTTCAAATCTCGGCACATCTCATAAGCTTATTTTAAATGATATATCTGATTTTACAGATGAACTGTTTGTAATCAGAACAGAAAAAAGCACTCCCAGATTCAATGATACGCCAACTTTATACGCTCACGGATATGATATGACAGAAAGAGCCAGAACTGATGACTATGGCTTAATAATCGGCAGAGATAGAGAAATTAACAGAGTTATAGAAATAATTTCTAGAAAAAATAAAAACAACCCTTGTCTTATAGGAAGTGCCGGCGTTGGCAAAACCGCAGTTGCAGAAGGTCTTGCATATAGAATTGCTATGGGAAATGTCCCGCCTTGTATAAAAGATAAATGTATTTTTTCACTTGATATATCCTCTGTAATTGCAGGTGCAAAATACAGAGGTGAGTTTGAAGAACGCCTTAAAGCCATTCTAAATGAAGTACGGCGTCACAATGAGATTATTCTTTTCATAGATGAACTTCATATTATAATCGGTGCAGGAGCTGCCGAGGGAGCAGTAGATGCCGCCAATATATTAAAACCGGCACTAGCAAGAGGAGAAATTCGCATTATCGGTGCAACAACTACCGAAGAGTACAGAAAATATATAGAAAAAGATTCAGCACTTGAAAGAAGATTTTCTCCTATAATGTTGAATGAACCAACATCGGAAGAAACAATGGAAATTCTAAATGGATTAAAAACACATTACGAGCAGTTTCACAGGATTACAATATCAGATAAAGCTATAAAAGCAGCTGTCGAACTCTCCACAAGATATATTCCTGAACGATTTTTACCTGACAAAGCACTTGATTTACTTGATGAGGCAGCTTCTCATAAACGTACTCTTGCAGATATGCCGTCAGATAAATTATTTAAACTTGAAAAAGAGCTATTAAAAATAAAATCAAATAAAGAGCACCTGATTCTTTCCGGAAATACAGATGATATTAAAGAATTACGCAAGAAAGAAGCAAAAGTACGCCTTGAATATGATAAAGAGCGTTTGAATATGCAACTGCAAACAACAACAATTCCAACTCTTGATGCTGATGATATAGCTGAGGTTGTTTGGAAAATTACAGGAATTCCAATAAAGAAGCTGGAAGAAGAGGAGAAAAACCGATTAGAAAACCTACAAAGCAGAATTAATGCAAGGTTAATTGGACAAGAAAAAGCTGTTGAGGCTGTCTGCAATGTTATAAAGAAAAGTCGACTTGGAGTATCTGATGAGCTTCGCCCTGTCGGTTCATTTATATTTTTAGGCCCAACCGGAGTTGGTAAAACGGAGCTTTGTTATATCTTGGCAGACGAATTGTTTATGAATAAGGATTCACTTATAATACTTTATATGTCTGAATATATGGAAAAAAGTGCCATTACAAAACTAATTGGTTCTGCACCAGGATATGTCGGTTATGAGGAAGGGGGACGTCTTTGTGAGGCTGTTCGCAGAAGACCATATTCTGTAGTACTCTTTGATGAAATAGAAAAAGCTCACCCTGATGTATCCAACCTTTTATTGCAAATTCTTGAAAATGGCAGATTGACAGGCGCTGACGGAAGATATACAGATTTTAAAAATACAATTATAATAATGACTTCAAATATCGGTGCACAAGTCTTGTCAAAAAATAATGTTGGAATAGGATTCAATAAATCAGAAAACAAAGAAGAAAACATCAAAAATGAACTTGCAAATTTCTTCAAACCGGAATTTATTAACAGAGTTGATGAAATTATTACTTTTAATTCTCTTACAATTGAAGACGCAGAGAAAATAACCGAATTACTATTAAATAAGCTGCACGAAAGAATGAAAAAACTTGATATAAATCTGACATTTACCGAAAATGTTGTTAAAAAGTTGGTAACTGAAGGTTATTCAAAAGAAATGGGCGCAAGACCACTTAGACGACT
>JAZNAB010000103.1:0-2351 GCA_045586285.1 Candidatus Flemingiibacterium sp.
TTTTCTATTATATCATAACTTCTTGCGTTTGTCAAGTACTTTTTTCAAGTTTTTTAAAAAACTTTCTCGACTCTGCTTTCCGTTATGCCGTCCCTCAGACAGCTCATCTATTATATCACATCCCCTTAGGTTTGTCAACCCCTTTTTCAAAATTTCTTTCAAAAATTTTTTTGATGTGGTTTTTTAGATTTTTGCGTTGTCCTTAGCGACAAGTATTATTATATCACAGGTCTTGCTATTTGTCAAGAAGAAGATTGTCCAAATTTAATCGTTCTTTTTGTGCATTTTCACTTTCAAACTTAGAATAATCGACATTTTCTTCTTATTATTCTTTTATTCCTACTCTTGTACTATTGATTTCAACTCAATAATATGATATAATATAAACAGGATAATTATTACAATTTGAAAGGAGTCAGGTATGAACTTAAATTTAATAGCACGCAAGATGAACTCCCTTGCTAAAGAAATTCTGAAAGAAAATAATTCGGAACCCTCCTGCGTACATAAAAATATCACTTTACGTACTCTTGTTATGCTGAAATACATCCGCCCCGACAGCGAAGAAATATTTGCTCCCCTTGCAAAAACTCTCATAACCTTTTCAAAGCGCCCTGATAAACAGGGTGACTATGAAAAAGGCCCCGGAAGGCACTACTACTGCGCTGTTACCCCAGGAATGAAGAAACTCAACACTGTTAACGGCTACTTACGCAACGGAAAAGGCAAATGCTATAAAAGTGCAAGAGCTATGTTCGAGGAAGACTACACTATGGCTCTTACAATGTATATTGCAGGATATCATCAGAAATCCGCTGAATTTCTCGGAAGGGCAATCCATATGATTTCTGATATGTGCTGTATCCCTCACGTGGCTTCTATGACTTATTTTTCATCCGCAAGTTCGTTTCACAAGGCATATGAGATACTTGCAGAGGCAATATATCCGGAACGTGTTCCCCGTCAGAGCAAACCTGAGCTTCCCGATTATTTCTCAAACGATGCAAGCTTTACAGAGGCTATTAACCGCCTTGTTTTCGATACTGCACGGGGCATTAAGGATATAAGTGATGACCCTGTAAAGGCTATATCTGCTCATTTACAGCGAACAGAACGAGTTATTGCGACTTTACTTATAAGATTTATGAACGACCTGACCGCCCACGAGCAGGAGGCACATTATATAACAAACAACTCGGGCTGTCGTATTATGAGAGGAACTGCGCCTCTCACTATTAAAATAACAGAGAGGGGAATTACCCTTCACGGTGTAAATCCATCCCCTGAATCGAAAATCAATGTAAATGAGCGCACATTCTATGCGGCTCATCGGCACGACGGACTTTACACCCTATCCCCTGTAAAGGACAAAGAGGGACGTGTTCTTGAAGTTTCCGCTGGAAAACTTGTATGGCATAAATTCGACCCTGTACGGGGGGAACAGCTCTTTAAATTGTAGTATAATGGAAAATCCCGAAACCGCCAAAGCTTCGGGATTTTTTTATCTCATACAGATATATACAGAATAAGCAATGTAAATAGCAAGCATCAGACCGCCATTCCAACGGCTGAGCTTCTTTGTTTTTGCACAAAGAAGCATTGTAAGAATACTCATAATGATAAGCGCTACACAGTCTATGATGTTTTCCATAGAGAAAACAACAGGGCAAATTGTGGCAGCAGAGCCGAGAATAAACAGGATGTTGAAGATATTTGAGCCTACTACGTTACCAACTGCCATATCAACTTCGTTTTTACGTGCAGCTACCACAGATGTAACAAGCTCGGGAAGGCTTGTACCGATTGCAACGATCGTCATACCAATGAGATTTTGCGACATTCCAAATGATTCCGCAATATCAGAAGCGCCGCTTACAACCATTTTTCCGCCTATAATAATTGCAGCAACACCCACAACAATGAAAATCAAAAGCTTCCATACAGGCATTGTTTTGTATTCGTCCTCAGCTTCCTGACGTGCTTTTTTTGCAGACACAACCATAAGGAAAAGGAATCCGATGAAAAGGGCAAGCAAAATTATACCGTCAATGCGTCCTACTGTCATACCCAATGCACCAAGGCCGATAAGTAAAGCTGCTGCACCTATTGAAATGGGGAAATCACGCTTATATGTTTCCTTGTTAATAACAAGGGGGCTGATGAGCGCACATATACCGCAAACAGCCATAAGATTGAAAATATTAGAGCCAAGTGCGTTGCTTACTGCAAGCTCATTTTCACCTGCAAGAGCCGCACTTACACTTACAGAAGCCTCAGGAAGGCTTGTACCCATAGATACAACCGTCAGACCAATAATAAGGGGTGGTACTTTAAGAAGTTTTGCAGCGGCT
>JAZNAB010000104.1:0-3397 GCA_045586285.1 Candidatus Flemingiibacterium sp.
AGTGAGCTTCATCTGCCACAATCATTGTTCGGAGATTATGCCCGTTTTTATTAAGTTCTCTCGCATTTATGACTTCCTGCTCGATAAATCTGAAAACAAGAAGCATTTGTGCGTTCGCCACTACGTTATTCTTATTAGCGAATAACGATTGAAAGTTAAAGTCGATAATGTCCGCATCAACCGAAAGTGTTGACGGTGCGTTCCATATATCGCTGTATCTACCGTTTACAAACTTTTGAAGATAAAGCTCTGCCGTTCTCATATCTCGAAGCGTTAAACTGTCAAGCGTTGTCTTATCCTTTTCTTGCAACACGGCAAGCAAATCAGTAAACAACGGAAAATCTTCCGCTTTAAGATTTGTGCAGTCCGTAGTTTCGGTTATGCCTTTTCTTTCATAGGCTTCAATTACCAAGTTATTGATAAGTTCAACCACGTCGGAAGAAGCACCAACAAGAACTATCTTTAAGAACGATTCAAGCATTTTCAAATGAGTGTTAAACGTTACAACGGGGTCTGCCGCATTTCCATCTTCCGTTAAAACCTTATATATATGGAACGGGTTGATACGACCTTCTTTTGCATTACCAACGTCTATGACGTTACCCGAAAGGTTTCTTGACAAAGCAAGATATTCTGCTTCGGGGTCTAAGATAATAACTCTTGTGTCGTTCGCCCATTCGTTAAGAATAAGGTTCTTCAAAAAATACGATTTACCCGAACCCGATTTACCGATAATAAAACCGTTAGAGTTCTGATAAAGGTTTCCTCGTTTCCAAAGGTTGAAAATAAACGGATAACCGTTGCTTTTGTTCTCACCAAGCTGAACGCCACCCTCGTCCATCACAAAGATTCTGACGAACGGGAAAACCGCCGCAAGAGAAGAACTGTTTATTCCACGCTCATAATTGGAAAGCGTAGAAGTTGGTGAAATGTTCGCAGACTTAAATCCTTCAACCTGCAAGCCATAAAGCGTTGACGGTTTGAAATTGCCCGTCATCATTGAACGGCGCACTTTCTTTTTATAGTTTTCGTCTGCAAGATAGTTGTAAGCTGTAACAGTAAGCGTAACGTCAAACAAAGACTCGTTTTCGGTCTGCAAGCTATCAAGAAGAGCGTGCATTGTTTCTCTGTGGGTTTCTGCACTATTCGCTTCACTTGCTTTTTCTGAAAGAATTTGCTTTGTTTCCATTTCGCCTATAACCTTATCAATTCGTCTAATTGCCTTAAACTTATCTACGGTTTTGATGTGCATTACAACTTTTGTATTTGGGATATTGAACAGTTCTGAACCCCAAGCGTTTTTAACACGCAAAGGATAATCTGCTACTGCCAAAACCGATGCTTGTGTTCCGTCAATCGTGTACTGATTTGACTTAAACTCTACTTCCTTTGGAATCACCCATTCCAAAAGTTGTTCATCGGGAATATCCCACGCTTCACGTTCATCAAAGTTGCGAGAATAACTGTATTTCAAGAAGATTGCTGTATCTCTTCTTCCTAAAATCTTTGTATTTAACCCACACTTATTGATTTCAGAAGCAATATTTACGGTTATGTTTTCAAGGTCAAGTTCATTTCGTCCATAAACTACAACGTAATAATCGGAAATGTACTGTTTGCGGATATTATTAAGCTTGTCACCCCTTTCAATACGCTCTTGCAAAATATTACGCTTGATATTGATAATGTTTTCAGGTTCAAGACTGTCTTTCAATGCTGAAAGCCTTTCAAAAAGCTCTTCTGAGAAGCCGTCAAGTGTAACCGGTCTATCAATTTTTACGATGTCTGCCATTTGTGTTCCGTCAAGAAACTTTAAGGCATTTGCAAGATAGTTGATGTCAATATTTTGCTGAACAATATCTTCAATACCAAAATTCTTTTGACCTAATTTGATTACTCGACCATAATAACCGTTAGTATATTCAAGTAATCCGTTGTTCTTAATACTTTTAAGGTTTACAAGCGTATCAATACGCTCTTTTTCTTTCGGAGCATCTTTGGTATATTTCTTCTTTGTTATGAGAAACTTTATGTTCTCAAAAATCATTGAATACAAGATACCGTCTGATGTAGGCATAAACATAATTACGGCAACGAAGCCCATAAATATTGCCAAGCCCCAATTTCCTGCCGTTACCGCTACGAATACAATAGCGAACACGACAAGCGCTACGAGAATATCGGGCATAGAATAGCATTTCCATACCGTATTCTTTACTTTAATTTTTTTAGGAATTATCCTCATTCTTCGCTACCTCCTCCGTCGCCTTGTCCTTCTGACGATTCAGAACTACTCGTTTCTTTATCTTCCGAGAATTTATCTGAGTCATCGTCCTTTTTTTCCTTTGCTGCTTTAACTTTTCCTGAAATTCCTTTGCCTATATGCGTTGCTCCACGTATGAGCTTAAATGCTGCACCGAAAGTCATAGCACCTGCAATACGTCCACCATAGAACGCACTATGTAAGAAACTTCCTCCGGCGTGCATATCGTCTGCCGTGCCGAACAATCTTGCAAATAGATTTTGTCCTGCGGGGATTACCATAGCCCCACCTATAATCATAAAAATTAAGAACATTGAATTTCCAAAACTACCTACACCGTCTATGTGCATTTTTGTGATTAACGGTAAAAGCAGTATGAAAATATTTACTGAAAAGACTGTTCCGTATGCAAGAATTATTTTTGTTACAAACGTTTCTCTCCACATCTTAAACTTTGCCCCATCATCAAGCGGAAGCGTAGCCATAGAAACAGGCATTACGATATATAAAAGCACAATTTCATAAACACGCTTTGCAAGGTTTATAATTGCAACAACCATTGCAATCATTAGAGCAATCGAAGCTATCATTGACGGTAAATACAAGAAACTGTCGGGGTTTATCATTCCGTTTCCTTTCCAAGATATGGGCCATATACCAAAAGCAGTAGCGTTGTAGTCGCCCATAATCTTGGAAACACTACAACTCGTTATATCTATTTCAGATACGGAGTACCCATTAAGCCATTCGCCAACGCAAGCGTTAAATAACGCATTGGAAAGCTTTGTGGTATTTCCTATTTGGAATATCTCAGATACAAGCGTTAAAATTGAATTTGCAATTAAAATACCCAAAATTACAACCACCAACATAGCCATTGTTCCAAGTAACGAAAGACCAATCTTGCCTATAATAGACGAAACGTTTCTATTGTTCGCTATCATATTTTTAACAAGGGCAACAATGCCGAATATACAAGTTAAACCTACTGCTAAAATAAACACACACCAAAAGATTGTGCCTACCGTTGCATCGCCAACAAGATACTCAATAATGTTGACCTTTTGACCACCTACCGTTACGTCGGTTATTCCTGCGATTGCAGAAAAGATTTCCATTATGCCGTCAATTAAG
>JAZNAB010000105.1:0-4616 GCA_045586285.1 Candidatus Flemingiibacterium sp.
AGTTGTGATATAATATTTTTGTAATAACCACTTGTGTGGAAATTTATAAGGAGAGCAAATTAATGAAGAAGATTTACGAAGGCAAAACCAAAGATGTTTACAGTCTTGATAACGGCAATGTTATGTTAAAGTTTAAAGATGATTGCACCGGTAAGGATGGAGTTTTTGATCCTGGTGAAAATACTGTCGGACTTACAATTGAAGGTATTGGAAAGGCAAACCTTGAAACATCGGTTTACTATTTCGAAATGCTTCGCAAGGCAGGCATTAAAACTCACTATGTAAGCGCTGATATAGATAATGCTACAATGGAAGTTCTTCCGGCAACTGTTTTCGGCCACGGACTTGAAGTTATCTGCCGTGATGTTGCTTTAGCTAGCTTTGTTCGTAGATACGGAGAATATATTGAAGACGGAACCAAGCTTGAAGGCGGTTACGTTGAATGTACATTTAAAAATGATGCAAAGGGTGATCCGCTTGTTACAAGCGAAGGTCTTGCAGCACTTGGCGTTATGACTCCTGAAATGTTTTCCTCTATGAAAGAGCAGACACTCAAAATTACTAAGATTGTTGCTGACGATTTGAAATCTATTGGACTTGACCTTTGGGATATTAAATTCGAATTCGGCTACAATAACGGTGAAGTTATTTTGATTGATGAAATTGCTTCTGGCAATATGCGTGTATATAAAGGCGATAGAATAGTAGAACCTGTAGAGTTAACAAAATTAATAAACAATAGATAAGTTAGGGAGCGTTGATTATAATGGCTGATATTAGTATTTTATTTTGCGGTGACATATGCTTTATGAAAACTCCTGATGTCGATGCTGAAAAATCAAAAGAAATAATTTCTGAATTAAAGCCGGTTTTTGATTCTGCAGATATGCTTGTTATGAATCTTGAAACGCCTATAGCTGATGAGGGCATTGGTGCACCTATATATAAATGCGGCCCCAATATTATCGGCAGACAAAAAAATTTAGGCTTTTTAACTGAATCCGGCTGTGACCTTGCCGTACTTGCTAACAACCATACAAAAGATTTTGGAGAAGAAGCTCTTGTTTCAACCTTTAAGGAACTTGACAAAATCGGTATGCCTTATGTGGGGGCTGGTATGGATGTTGAAGAAGCATATAAGGCTTGGAGAGGCGAAGTCGGCGGAAAGAAAATTTCCATTATTGCAGTTTGTGAAAATGAATTCGGCAATGCTGATTTTCACGTTTCAGGTACTGCTGGTTATGACCTTGAAAGACTTGGCGATAAAATAGCAGAAGAAAAGGTTATCAGTGACTATGTTATTGTATCCTTCCACGGCGGTTGTGAACACAATCCGCTTCCGTCACCTCATACTGTTGAGCGTTACCGTTTGCTTATTACTCTTGGCGCTGATGCGGTAATCGGCGGACATCCTCACTGTATTCAGGGTATTGAAACATACAAGAATAAGCCAATTGTCTATAGTGTTGGTAACTTCTACTTTACCGGTAAGGGTATGTGGAAACCCACACAAACTTGCTCAAATTACGGTCTTATTGCTAATGTTAAAATTTCTGATAACGGTGTTGCTGTTGAAACTATTCCCGTTTATACAAATGAAGAGGGAACAAAGATAACTCTTCTTGAAGGGGATGAAAAGAAGCGTTTGCTTGACTATATTGATAAGATTTCAGAACCTATTAAAGATAGAGAAAAGCTTGTACATATGTTTAAGGGCTGGTGTATGTCAAGAGGCTTTGACTATGCAAAGGGGAATGCTTTCCTTGATGAGTATTTTGAGGCAGATAAACAGCCTGCTCCTGTTGCAAAGATTCAAAATTTATATGACTGCGAGGCTCATAATGAGCTTATAAGAACCACTATGACAATTCTTTATGAAGGCGAATTTGCTAAGGCAAAAGAGTGGGAAAAAGAACTTCAGGACTATTTCCTTTAAGAATAAAAGCTGCTGATTATTCAGCAGCTTTTATTTATCCTTTAAATTAATATAATTGTGTTGACATTGTTTTTCTATTGTGCTAAAATCTATAATATGTTAAATAATCTTATGAGGTGAAAAATGGTTACTTATAATGATTTTAAAAAAGCTCTTTGTGAACTTGGTCTTTCAGCAGGCGAGTCTGTTATAATTCATTCTTCATTTAAAAGTCTTGGTGAAGTTGAGGGCGGAGCACAGACGATCATTGATGCTCTTATTGATACTGTTGGAAAGAAAGGAAATGTTGTTTTTCCGACACTTTGTCAAAAGGATTGGGATAATGTTTATAAAAATTGGCACATTGATGCCCCATCTGATGTTGGATATTTAACGAACTATTTCAGAAAGCTTCCCGAAGCTCGCCGCAGTAATCAAGCAACCCATTCAGTTGCTGTTATTGGTCACGATAGAGATTGGCTTGTTGAAACACACGGAAACTACGGGCTTCGTTACGGAATGTTTGGTGATACTCCATTCTCCGCAGATTCGCCGTGGGAAAAGCTTTATCATATGGATACAAAAGTGCTTCTGATAGGAGTCGAAGCAAATGTTTGTACATTCAGACATCTTGTAGAATATCAAATGGCTGATAAATATTTGAAAATGATTGAAGGTAAACCCGGAGCAGAAGCTCTGAAAAGTGAGATCTGGCATTATGATAGATTTGATGAAAAAGGTGCTTGGCCATCTATAAGACCTCATATTACTTACGGAATTATTGAAGAGGCAGGTTTGGTTAATAAAACAATTTGCGGAAATGCACAGCTTAAAATGTTTTCATCTAAGGATTTTTGCGACACCGCAAAAGAGCACCTTGATGCATTTGACAGAAACATTTATCATCCTAATTCTGTTTTCATTGAATGGGCAGAAAGGGCATCTAACCTATGATTTTTATAAAAAGGAGAATAGATATGCTTGAAAAACAACTCTTGAATATACGAAGCTGCAGAAGCTTTGATGAGAGCCGTAAGGTTACAGATGATGAATTTCGTTTGATGGTTGAATGTGCAAGACTTACACCATCATCAAGAAACGGTCAGCCTTTACGCTATAGATTTGTTAACTCAAAAGAGGAAGTCGATGCTGTATTAAAGCTTACTAAATGGGCAGCGGCACTACCTGACTTAGAGTTGCCGCCGAAAGATAAACACCCAACTGCCTTTGTTGTTGTTTGTCGAGATCTTTTGGTTGATTGGGGGAGCTATTACGATATAGACATTGGAATTTGTACTCTTGCGATTTATCTTAAAGCAGCAGAGCTCGGACTTTCAGGGTGCATTATCGGCTCTTTTGATAAAGTAAAATTGGCAAAGATTTTGAATATTGAAGAGAAGGCTGAACCAATGCTTATTATTGCTCTGGGGAAAGCAAATGAAGAACGTCAAATTACAAATATCGGAGAGTCAGGCACAAAGTATTTCCGTAAAAACGGGATTCATTACGTGCCAAAATACTCGGTTGATGATTTAATTATATAAAGCTTAACTGGGTTACCTCATCACTAATATTATCAAGGAAGCTGTCGGCGAGATTAATTATGTTTCGCCCCAGCTTTTTTGCATAATTTACCGTGAAACGTGTTCCGCCGGAGATTTTATTTTCGTTTTTCTGCATTTTGGGATCAAAGTAGCAAATGCAGTATTTGGCAGATTCAACAAGCTGCCGGTTGCGCCGCTGCATAACACCTTTATAATAATGGTCAGAAGATATAGAGCAACTGTCCGCAAGTTCATATATCTTATAATACGTGTCCTTGTCAGAGTAATCCCAAGCTTCCGATTGTTCCGGATAGGGTATAATCAAGTTTAAAATGACATTTTTGTTAAGTTGTTTTTGATTTAAAACCGACAAAGCTGCCATTGTATCAAAGCCAAGGGCTCCGCCTGTATAAAAGTTGGTAACACCGTGATTTATCATCCAGGCAATTTCAATTTCAAGCTTTTGATTTAGACTCTTATACATATTGTCCGGAATGTGTCTATGACCGGTAAAAAAACAAGATTTTTCAATCACGAAGCTATACCTCCAAAGGTTTTGATATAATTACATTAATTATATCATTATATTTAAATTTTGTAAATAGCAAAAGCTGAAAAGAGAGGCATAACTTGATTATGTTTTTTATCATATTACCAGATATTTATTTATAATTTAGAGGTGTAGATTACTTAGTAAAAAAGAAAAAGCGACAACATTAATGTTGTCGCTGAATTCTTTTGTGTAAATCGAATATAAGCTTAAATTACTTAAGTTCGATGGTAGCACCAGCTTCAGTGAGCTTAGCCTTGAGAGCTTCAGCATCTTCCTTGGAAGCGCCTTCTTTAATAGTCTTAGGAGCACCTTCAACGAGGTCCTTTGCATCCTTAAGTCCAAGACCGGTAACTTCACGTACAACCTTGATAACTGCGAGCTTGTTAGCGCCTGCATCAGCAAGTACAACGTCAAATTCAGTCTTTTCTTCAGCAGCTGCTGCAGCAGGAGCAGCAGCACCGCCAGCAACTGCAACAGGAGCTGCAGATACGCCAAATTCCTCTTCGAGAGCCTTTACGAGATCTGCGAGTTCGAGGATAGTAAGTGTTTTAATTTCTTCAAGAATGTTTGTAATCTTTTCGGTAGCCATTTCTAATAACCTCCA
>JAZNAB010000106.1:0-2637 GCA_045586285.1 Candidatus Flemingiibacterium sp.
CATTCCAACCATTGTCAGCCTTATGTAAATCCTTAAGAATATATTCAATCATCAGTTTTGTCTGACCGTATGGATTTGTTGCAGAATTCGGAAAATCTTCTTTAATCGGAACACTTGCCGGCTTACCGTAAACCGTTGCAGAAGAGCTAAAGACAAGATTTTTACAGTTATATTTAACCATAAGTTCACAAAGATTAAGAGTGCTTATTAAATTATTCTGATAGTATTTAAGCGGAATATCGCAGGATTCGCCAACGGCTTTAAGTCCCGCAAAATGTATTGCAGCATCAATCTTTTCTCTTGCAAATATTTTTTCAAAAGCTTCTATGTCGCAAAGATCTACTTGATAGAATTTAAAATCTTTATTTGTTATTTCACGAATTCTATCAAGTACAACAGGCTTTGAGTTGCAGAAATTATCAACGATTATAACATCAGCTCCGATGTTTAAGAGTTCAACAACAGTATGAGATCCGATAAATCCGGCACCGCCGGTTACAAGAATAGACATATTTCCTCCAACTAAAAATAATTATTTCCAAAGACCGTTAGGATAAACACCGGCTTCAATTTGTTCTTTTAAAAACTTAACAAGCTCCGGCTTATCCTCTGCATAAGTTACACCGTGCCATTTTGCCGTTGTTTCTAAAACTCTGACGTCACATTCCCCCGATGAAATTTTGCTTTGAACAACAAAAGGAAGTAAGAATTCAGCTTTTAAAGGATCAGAAGCATTTTCAAGTCCCGAAAGGAATTTAATAAGGTCTACTCTAATCATTTCAAAGAAATCGGGAGTAAAAGCAAAACAGTTCATTGATACAACAGAGTGTCTGTCAACATCCACCCACACATCATCTTCAAAATACTGTGTAACGCCATCATTTTCCTTAATTTTAGTTCTCTCTGTTACTTTAGTAAGATAACCGTCCTTGACATCACAAACGCCTCTGGATACGTGTCCATTTGCCGTAATAGTATTTTCAAGTATGTATCCTGCCATTGCATAATGGCCGCCGCCTTTTTGGTTTGACATATAATTATAAAGCTTTACAAAAGCATCTCTGCCATAAAAATCGTCAGAATTTATAATTGCAAAGGGCTCATTTACAACATCAGCCGCCATTAATGCAGCGTGAGCTGTTCCAAGAGGTTTGGTTCTTCCTTCGGGTACAGTAAAGCCCTCCGGAATATTTTCAAGCTCTTGGAATACATATTTAACTTCAATGGCATTTTCGATACGTTTACCTACAGTCTCTCTAAAAATGTCATAGTTTTCTTTTTTTATTATAAATACAACCTTGTCAAAACCTGCTTGAATTGCATCATAAATAGAAAAATCAATAATAAATTCTCCGTTTTCTGTTACGGGATCAATTTGCTTAAGTCCGCCATATCTACTGCCCATTCCGGCTGCCATTATAATAAGTGTCATTTTACTTTTCCCCTTTATGTAATATTAAATTATTTTAATTTGAATCTGTTTCTATTCCCATTTGTCCCATAAGCTTCTTGTTGAACTCTTCGGCAGTATTTATGCCCATCTTTTTCTGACGGTTATTCATAGCTGCTATCTCAAGAATAATTGCAAGATTACGACCAGGTTTTACAGGAATTGTAGTTGTTGGAACTTGAATTCCAAGAATATCTGTGTATTCACAGTCAAGTCCAAAACGGTCATACATCTTTCCTTGAACCCAAGGCTCAAGGTTAATAATCATATCAATCTTTTCGGTCATTTTAACAGCACCCATACCGAAAATTCGGCGAACATCTACAATTCCGATGCCTCTCAGTTCAACGTAGTGTCTGATAATTTCGGGAGCACTTCCTACAAGTGTGATTTTTGACACACGTTTAATTTCAACCGCATCATCAGCAATAAGTCTGTGACCTCTTTTAACAAGCTCAATTGCTGTTTCGGATTTACCAACGCCCGAATCACCAATAATCAAAACACCCTCACCGTAAACCTCTACAAGAACTCCGTGACGTGTTATTCTCGGTGCAAGCTTAACGTTCAATGATGCTATCAGAGCTGACATAAATTCACTGGTATTTTCACCGGTGCTTAAAATAGGTACTTCAAAATATTCACCAAGCTCAACAAACTCAGGAAAAACATCAAGATTTGAGGTTATTACAGTTGCTACCGGCTTCTTCTCAAGATAATCAAAAATTGCTTTGCGGCGTTGTTCCGCAGAAAGCGACTTGAGGTATTTATACTCAACCATACCGACAAGTTGAATTCTCTGTGTTTCAAAATGATCAAAAAATCCGGCAAACTGTAAACCCGGCCGATTAATTTCAGACAAATGAATTTGTATTTTATCACCGTTTTCAGGCAAATAATGTTTAGCAAGAGAAAACTCACTTATAATTTCACCAAGATCTACCGAATATATTTCTGCCATATCGTTTTCCTTCCTGTGTCAATAAAGATTATATTATATCAGCACATAAATACACGTATAGAAATATTATACAACATTTCAGTGCATTTTTCAATAGAATAAATGAAATTTTACATTATTATATGTAAAATTTTAAATACATCAACCATACGGTAAAACAACACAAAAAATCTGCAATAACATATCCGTTATTGCAGATAATTATTTTCTTGAAGTTACTGTATTA
>JAZNAB010000107.1:0-2924 GCA_045586285.1 Candidatus Flemingiibacterium sp.
TGTGTAATCTTTTTTGATTATATTATTAGGAATATATAATTTAGCTATGACAATAATAATTATTACTCAGGAAAACGGAGATATAATAAATGGGACTTATTGACAAAATATTCGGCACATACAGTGACCGACAAGTAAAAAAGCTTCTCCCTATCGTAGACCAAATTGAAGCTCTTGCACCGAAATACAAGAATATGACCGACGCTGAGCTTCAGGAAATGACAAGCAAGCTTAAAGCTCGTCTTTCAAAGGGTGAAACTCTTGATGATATTTTACCCGACGCCTTTGCTACTGTGCGTGAAGCCGCTGACCGTGTACTCGGCAAGCGGCCTTTCAGAGTTCAGCTTCTCGGCGGTATCATACTGCATCAAGGCAGAATTGCCGAAATGAAAACAGGTGAAGGTAAAACTCTTGTCGCAACTCTTCCTGCATACTTAAATGCACTTAAAGGCGAAGGCGTTCACATTGTAACCGTTAACGAATATCTTGCAAAAACTGGCAGTGAAGAAATGAGCAAGGTTTACGGCTTCCTTGGGCTCTCAACAGGACTTGTTATACACGAGCAGACAAAGGAAGCAAAGCGTAACGCTTACAATGCCGATATAACTTATGGAACAAATAATGAGTTTGGCTTTGACTATCTTCGTGACAATATGGTAACCTACAAGGAACAGCTTGTACAAAGAGGTCACACCTTTGCAATAGTTGACGAAGTTGACTCAATTTTAATTGACGAAGCAAGAACTCCGTTAATTATTTCCGGGGAGGGAGCAAAATCCACCGACCTTTACGACCGTGCGGACAAGTTTGTTCGTACTCTCAAAAAGTTTGTAATAAAGGAACTTGACTCAAAAGAGCTTAACGAGGAAATTGATGCCGACTATGTTGTTGACGAAAAGGCAAAAACCGTTACTCTTACTGCAAGCGGTATAAAAAAAGCCGAAAGTTATTTCCAAATTGAAAACCTTTCCGATATGGAAAATTCTACTTTGTCTCACCATATAAATCAAGCTATAAAAGCTCACGGCTCTATGCAAAAAGACGTAAACTATATTGTTAAAGACGGCGAAGTGCTTATAGTTGATGAGTTTACAGGCAGAGTTATGCCCGGAAGACGATATTCAGACGGTCTTCATCAGGCAATTGAGGCGAAGGAGCACGCAACTATTCAAAAAGAGTCAAAGACACTTGCAACTATCACCTTCCAAAACTTCTTCCGCTTATATAAAAAGCTCTCCGGTATGACAGGTACTGCTCTTACTGAAGAAAACGAATTCCGTGAAATATACTCCCTTGACGTTGTAGAAGTTCCGACAAATATGCCAATGATCAGAATTGACCATAAAGATACTGTTTATAAAACCGTAAAAGGCAAATATAATGCAATAGTTGAACAAATTAAGACCTGTCACGAAAAAGGTCAGCCGGTGCTTGTTGGTACTGTATCAATCGAAAAGTCAGAAGAGCTTTCCAAAAAGCTAAAATTAAGTGGTATTCCGCACGTTGTTTTAAATGCAAAATATCACGAAAAAGAAGCGGAAATAGTTGCCCAGGCAGGAAAGCTTGGTGCAGTTACAATTTCAACCAATATGGCGGGTAGAGGAACGGACATTATGCTTGGCGGTAATGCTGAATTCCTTGCAAAAAATGATCTTCGCCGTCTTGGCTATGACGAATCTGTTATTGTTGTTGCTACAGGAATGTCAAACTCTACAGATGAAACTGTACTGGAAGCCCGTGCAAAATACCGTGAGGCTCTTGAAAAGCATAGAATTGAAATTGAACCCGAAGCTAAAAAGGTTTGCGAAGCAGGCGGATTATTTATAATCGGTACGGAAAGACACGAAAGCCGCCGTATTGACAATCAGTTGAGAGGTCGTTCAGGACGTCAGGGCGACCCCGGAGAATCACACTTTTTCTTGTCCCTTGAAGACGACCTTATGCGTCTTTTCGGCAGTGAAAGAGTACTTGCAATGGTTGACCGTCTTGGACTTGAGGAAGATCAGCCTATTGATGCCGGTATTCTCTCAAATGCTATAGAGGGAGCGCAAAAGCGTCTTGAGGATACCAACTTCCAGCGTCGTAAAACCGTCCTTGAGTATGATGACGTAATGAACCAACAGCGTAATATTATATACTCACAAAGACGTTCTGTTCTTGACGGTGAAAATCTTCGTGAAACTATTCTCGGTATGATTCGTGAGAGTATTGAAAACACAGTTGCAAATGCAACAACCCCAGAAGATAAAGCAGATTGGAATTTCGATGAAATCAGAAACCATTTCTATGGTTTACTCTGCCGTGAGGACGATTTTAAGTATACAGAGGAAGAACTTAAAACGCTTACCGCAGAAGATATAAAAAATTTGCTTATCGAACGTGCCGAAAAGCTCTATGACACAAAAGAAACACTGTTCGGTGAGCAAATGCGTGAAATTGAGCGTATTGTTTTACTTCGTGCCGTTGATACACATTGGATGGAGCATATAGATGCAATGGACGACCTCAGAAGCTCTGTGGGACTTCAGGCGTATGCTCAGCGCAGTCCTATCAACGAATACCGTTTCACCGGCGCTGATATGTTTGACGATATGGTATCACAAATCAGAGAAGATACAGTGCGCACTATACTTTCAATTATGCCAAAGCCTGAGCAGGAATTAAGGCGTGAAGCCGTTGCAAAAGCAACCGGTGAAGGTTTTGCAAATTCAGGCAAACCCGCATCAAAAGCAGGAATTGTCAGCGCAACAGCCCGCTCTGAAAAGAAGGTTGGAAGAAATGACCCCTGCCCTTGCGGAAGCGGCAAAAAATATAAAAAATGCTGTGGTCTTAACAGCAGCGAAGAATAAGCAAATTCAAGATATAAAAAGACCTTGCAGTAATTAATATCTGCAAGGTCTTTGATAGAAAAAGACGAGGTGAGA
>JAZNAB010000108.1:0-3615 GCA_045586285.1 Candidatus Flemingiibacterium sp.
ATAGACCAATGTCGGTAAGCGTACCTTTAGCCTCAGCATACGGCATAGAGAATCGTTGACTGAGATAACGTAATGATGCGCCAAGTTCACCATCTGGTCCTCCATACTGCCATTTATGGTAATAACAAATAATATAGACAATTTAAGTAACTACTGCCATTATAATAGACGTTATCACTGATGTTGTCAATGATTTCAATTACCTTTAATAATATTTGCTGCGCCGAGAGGGTTAGAGAGGAGCCAATCGTTCATCTCTGCTACGACGTAATCAATCCATTCGCTAAGCTCATCGGCGGAAATGAACATCGCCAACCACTTGTATCTTTCGTAGAACCACGCTATTACTTGTGCTTTTTTGGCTTGTCCTGTTTTGCCACCATAAAGGCGTTCGGCTTCAATTGCAAGGGCGTACAGCACTTTGTCTATAATCTCAGCCTTCTTGGAAGGAGAAACTTTGACAAACCACACGATAAAAGCTATCAACGCTGCGGCGATAGCTACTGCCGCAATAATAATCGGAAGAATTTCGATAAAAGCATTCATATATGTACCTTACCTTTCGATGTCCTCTTTCGTGACATCAATGTTAAATTTTTTCTTGAGTTTAATTTCGTTTTCTTTTCGGGCCTTCCAAAAGTAAAAACCCGTAGCCGCCGAAAATTCTGCATATGCAGCAGGGATAAGATATGCAAGCCCCGATGTATCGTTTGTTTTCCACATAAGAACGCAACCGTATATCGTTACCGAAAGCGCAAGCAGAAAAGAAGACCAATAAATTACCTTTGAAAATTCGATTTTCATACTGCACCACCAAACTTTTTAATAAGCTCGGTTAAATTCGGGAACTTGTTTGCATTGTTGCGCCAATAATCAGGCGTATCCACAATGCCTGCGGTTTGAAGTCGGGTTAAAGCTTCGTCAAGTGTCGAGCAAACCTTGCCCGGTTTCTTGATTCGTGCAGCAGCTTTAGTAAACAGTAAATCAAGATATTTAAGGTCCTTGTATTTACTACGCCAAAAATTTGGGCTGTCTATCACGTTAATCGCACCAAGTTTAATTATTGCAAACTCCGCTGTAGATATGTAGCCGTGGTTTTTATCTGTTTTTTCCTTTATACCGTTAACTCTGCCTTCCTCGGTGTATTGCCAAGCAATTAGATTACTCCGAGCGTCTGTCGGGCGCACGTTACCATACTGCGCTTGCCATACAGGATAATGAATAGAGTTAAGGTCAATAAAGTTTCTTATATGGTCGGTATTAGTGTAGTGCACCGCAATATAGCCGTGTTCTTCCATTCTTCGACAAAAAGCATTGATGTTAGCTGAAAGCTGATACCGCCCTAATCCTAAAAGCCACTTGTTGTCGTAATTTTCAGCATCACATACGGCATACATCAGTCTTGATTTGTATGGCTCAAGAACCTTTGCAAAATAGTCTGCCTCTATTACAGCATCTGCCATAGTAGTTCCCGTATAAAAGTGATATGCGCCAAAAGGAATGTTATACTGAATGCAGGCTTTTGCATATTCGTGAAACTTTTTATCTGTAAAAAGATATGAATCAGAGCTTAGGGCGTGTCCCTGTGTGCCTTTCAAGATAACCGCATCAACCGAGGATTTGACCTTGTTCCAATCAGTGACGGTTTGATAGTGGGATATATCAATAATGTTTTGCATTTTAATCTCCTGTGAAACCTTGCTTACATTAATTTTTTCCGTGTGCCTTTTGATTTAAATGTTTTTCAAGTTTTTCGTGAGCCGTTTCCACTTCTCCCTTATATCCTTGCTGACGAAGTGCATCAAGCGCAGCAAGTATAGCATAGTCCATAACACACAGTTCGGAATTGACTAACTCCATATCCGTTTCGTGCTCTTCCTTGAGCGCCTTTATTTCGTCTGCGTTTTTCTTGGGAGATTGAAACCAAATTACAACCGCAACAATCCCGCCGAAGATTACGCCCACAGCGCCGATTACAGCGCCTACCGTGATGATAATGTCAGTTATATTCATAGTCACCGCCTTCAATAATCCTCGCTCGTAATGAGTGCGTATTCCTCTGTTGATAGCAAACCATCCTCAACTGCTTTTTTAAGCCCGTTTTTTGTTATCTTATTTCTGCGATATAGTTCCTTTAAAGCATTAAAAATCATTATTCAATCCCTCCATAAAGCAAAGTGTAGGCAAGCTCAAGCTCAGTTTCTTTTCCCATTTCGACAGTACATAAGCCATTGTTATGTACAATCAAATTGCCACGGATATTATATTCACTGTTGTCGTATTCGGTCTGCTGTATAGTTTCATTACCATCTCCGTCAGTAACGGTTTTCTTGACAACAATGCTCCAAACCGTACCATCGGGGAACAGAGCATTTACTGTTTCAAAGTCGCCATGCATAGTAATTGCCTTGCTTTCTCTACCATCCCAATCTTTATCGGTCATTTTGCCGCTTATACTTGCAGGGTAGAGAGTGTCATTAACTTTAACAAATATATTCATAATTGGTTATTTACTCCTTTTTTTTAATATGGTGTTTCTTCCCATTCCGTTTCCCTACCAAGTTTATATGTCTTACCCGGCTCTATATAATCACGAGAGGTTAATATATAACCGCCATCATAAGTAAGATCATATAACTTACCGTCATACTCAACCACAACGGTGAGGCTTAAATGTTGCACATAAAATTTATAATTAGCGTCATTGTTTTCGCTGCTCTGAATAAACTCAGTCCATCTGCTCCCTTTGCTGAAAATAAAATCGTGGTCGTACCCTTCCATACGAAAATAGCATACAAACTCAATACTATATTCAGTTCCGTCTACAAGAGTTTTTCCGTTTTTAATGTTATATTCCGTAGCATCAACAAGGGTTTTGCCGCCGCTTATTTCATAAGCCGTGCCGTTTACAAGTGTCTTATGAGCCATACCAGCACCGCCTATTCATAATGCCAACATATTGATTTTTCCTTTGTTGGCGTGGTTTGCGTTGGTACAAGCTCTTGGTACGGCTGATTATGTTCACCGTATATTTCGGCTGAAGATAATTCCCCGTCGACTGTCCTTTCATATGAAAGCTTTTCTTGATCAAAAACAACGTCGCTGTAAGTTGATGTATCTTTTTGACCACGAATACGGGCTTTAGCGCCCGAAGGGATAAGACCGACAGAAACTTCTTGACCAGTATCCACGCTAAAAGAGCCATTCACAACACCGCCGCCTTTAGAAAAAGCGCCTATATTATCCCTTGCCTGAGTTTTTTCTTCCTCGGTAAGCTCTTGCTCCTTGTACAGTACTGCCTTGGGTGATTCGGGTAATTGTTTTTCCGGCACTTTACCGTTCTCGTCAAGCTGTGCAGCACCAATATTCTTTCTCGCCTGGGCTTGATCTTCTTCAGAAAGCTCTTGCGCTGTATATAAAACCGCATTTGTAGGCGGTGAAAGCGGTACCTCGGCACCGTCTAATAGAATTCCGCTTACTGCTTTTTCCGGGTCTATACTCATTTGTGTTCTCCTTCTTTTACTCTGTATTTACTCCATATCTCTCAAATAAAGCCTTTACTGCTTCATCTTTCAAGATTTGTTTCTGTTGCCCTTGATTAAGGCTATCGTAGAC
>JAZNAB010000109.1:0-4444 GCA_045586285.1 Candidatus Flemingiibacterium sp.
CGTGGAAAGATTGACGGTAAAATTGTAAGTAACGCTCAAAAGGTTGAGTGCATCAAAAAATCTCTTTGTGCTTATGAAGACTATGAAGAATATATGGCTCTCGCTTCTCTTCCAAGCCTTTCTGTTGTAATTTCAAACACAACTGAAGCCGGCATATCACTTAAGATAGATGACGATTTAACCAATATTCCGGAAACATACCCAGGAAAGCTTACACAGTTCCTCTATAAGCGTTTTAATGATTTTAATGGCGATATGACAAAGGGACTTGTAATTCTTCCAGTTGAGCTTATTGAAAGTAACGGTACATACTTAAAGAAATATGTAAAAGAACTTGCTTATCACAATAACTACCCGGAAGCATTTATAAATTGGCTTGATAGCGCTTGTGTGTTCTGTAATACACTTGTTGACCGTATCGTAACAGGTTATCCTGGAGAAGAAGCTGAAGAGATTTTCAAAGAGCTTGGATACCGTGATGAGCTTCTTGATGTTGCCGAGCCTTTCGGACTTTGGGTAATTGAGTCAGACAAAGACGTTTCGGAAATATTCCCTGTTGCAAAAGCAGGTATGCCTATTGTATTTACTGATGATCTCCGTCCTTACAGAGAACGTAAAGTTCGTGTTCTTAACGGTGCACATACTTCTACAGTACTCGGCGCTTGGCTTGCTGGTCTTTCAACTGTTAAGGAATGTATGAATCACTCAACAGTAAGAGCTTTTATGGAAAAGGCACTCTCTACAGAAATCGCTCCTTATGTTAAGCTTCCTAAAGATGATGTTGATGCTTTTGTAGCATCTGTAATTGAACGTTTTGAAAATCCTTTCCTTGCTCATAAGGTACTCGATATATCCCTTAACTCTGTATCTAAATGGAAAGTAAGAGTTCTTCCTTCCTTTGAAGATTACTATAGTGAGCATAAGACAGCAGCTCCGCTTCTTACACTTTCCTTTGCTGCTCTTCTCGCATTTTATTCCGGTGAATATACAAAAGGTGTTGGAATGAAAGCGACTCGTGCATTAGACGGTGCTACCTATGATATAAAAGACGATGCTGCAGTTATGGAATTTTTCAGCAAGGCGTCAAAACTTACTCCTAATGAATATGTAAAAGCAGTTGCAACAAACACAAGCTTCTGGGATTGTGACCTTACAAACTTCAAGGGCTTTGCGGAACTTGCAACAACCTACCTTGAATCAATCAAATCCGAGGGTATGGATGCAACAATAAAAAATGCTTTAAACGGAGGCAAATAATATGACCGCTATAATTAAAATTAACAAAGCAGATAATGTTGCTGTAGCTTGCCGTGATATTAAAGCAGGTGAAAGTTTCGAAGTTTCAGGCATCAGCCTTACCGTTACTGAAGATGTTGGAGCAGGACATAAAATTGCACTTATTGATATAAACAAAAATGAAAAAGTATTGAAATATGGTTTCCCTATCGGTGCTGCATCTGAAAATATCAAAAAAGGATCTCACGTTCATTGCCACAATATTAAATCACTTCTCGGAAACAAGTTTTCATATGAGTATAATCCGAACTTTGAATACTTAAAACCTGTTGTTCCTTCAAAATTTATGGGATACAAACGTCCAAACGGCAAAGTAGGTATCAGAAATGAAGTTTGGATTATCCCGACAGTTGGCTGTGTAAACGCTCTTGCAAAGCAAATTCGTGATACAGTTGACCCAAATGGTAATAAAAATGTTTTTGCATATAGTCACCCATATGGTTGTTCTCAACTTGGAGAAGACCAATATAACACTCAAAAGCTTCTTTGCGGTCTTATAAACCACCCAAATGCAGCCGGTGTTTTGGTGCTTGGACTTGGTTGCGAAAACAATAACATTGGAGAAATGAAAAAAGTTCTCGGCGAATATGACGAGAACAGAGTAAAATTCCTTAATGCTCAAGAAGTTAACGATGAAATAGCTGAAGGGGCAAAAATTGTTGAAGGACTACTTTCTTATGCCGCAGACTTTGAACGTACAGAGTGTGACGCATCAAGTCTTGTAATCGGTCTGAAATGCGGCGGTTCTGACGGTTTTTCCGGAATTACCGCCAATCCGCTTGTAGGTGAAATATCAGATAGAGTAATCAGTATGGGCGGAAGTGCAGTTCTGACTGAAGTTCCTGAAATGTTCGGTGCTGAAACAATTCTTATGGACAGATGTATTAACAAGGATTTATTTAATGATACTGTAAACCTTATCAATAATTTTAAAGCATACTTTGAATCTCACGGTGAGCCGGTAGATGAAAATCCCTCACCCGGAAATAAAGCGGGAGGTATAAGTACTCTTGCAGATAAATCTCTCGGCTGTACCCAAAAAGGTGGAAGCGCACCGGTTGTTGACGTCCTTCCATACGGTATGACTGTTAAGAAGAATGGCCTTTCCCTTTTGAACGGCCCCGGAAATGACCTTGTTGCTTCTTGTGTACTTGCAGCGTCGGGAGCACAAATCATTCTCTTCACAACTGGAAGAGGAACACCATTCGGTTGCCCTGTTCCAACAATGAAAATTGCAAGTAACTCCGATTTGTTCAAGAGAAAGTCTAATTGGATGGACTTCGATGCTGGAAGACTCCTTTCAGGCACAGATATGAATACCCTTACAGACGAAATGTGGCAGTACATTCTTAAAATTGCTGAGGGTGAAACGGTCAAGAGTGAAAAACTTGATAAAAGCGACCTTGCAATATTTAAAGACGGAGTAACTCTCTAATATTCCATAAGAAGGGGGATATTTATATGCTTAAAATCAAAAACGGTAAGCTTGTCGGATCTGATATTACAGATGAAAACATTTACATAGAAAACGGCAAAATTATTAACATCACTAAAGATGATATTAAAGCAGACGAAGTAATTGATGCAAAGGGCAATTATGTAAGTGCCGGCTTCATCGATACACACGTACACGGCGGCGGAAACTGTGATTTTATGGACGGCGGTGTTGAGCCAATGATTACAGCAGCCAAAACCCATTTGTCACACGGAACGACAACAATTTGCCCAACCACTTTAACATCTTCTTATAATACACTTAAAAATACAGTACTTGATTATAAAGAACTTTCATTATCGTCCGGTAAAAACGGACTTCCCAATTTTGCCGGTATGCACTTAGAAGGTCCATTTTTAGCACCCGGGCAGGCAGGAGCTCAACCACCTCAGTACATTTACCCGCCAAAAGCTTCTGAATATGAAGAATTAATTTCACTTGGCGAAGGACTTATTTCAAAATGGACATTTGCCCCTGAACTTGAAGGAAGCGAAATATTCTGTGATTATTTATCAGCTCACAATGTTGTTCCCTGCATCGGTCATACTGAAGCTGAATATGATCAGGTAGTAAGAGCATATGAACATGGCGCTAAGTGTTTAACGCATTTTTATTCTTCAATGTCAACAATTACAAGAAGAGGCGGATACCGTATACTTGGTGTAGTTGAGGCAGGTTATATGCTTGAAGGACTTTCTGTTGAAGTTATTGCCGACGGTTGTCATCTTCCACCGGAGCTTCTTAAAATGATTTATAAGTTCTGCACAAGTGATAGAATTTTACTTGTAACAGATGCAATGAGAGGCGCTGATATGCCTGAGGGCGAGTCGCTTCTTGGAAGAATTGGCGAGGGACACGTTTGTTATATTGAAGACGGAATTGCAAAAATGCCTGACAGAACTTGTTTTGCCGGCAGTGTAGCAACTACTGACCGACTTGTAAGAACAATGGTTACAAAAGCGGGCTGTTCTTTGACAGAAGCTGTAAAGATGATGACAAAGCGTCCTGCAGAGCTCCTTGGACTTAAAACGAAGGGTGAGCTTAAAATTGGTTATGATGCCGACATAGTAATGTTCGACAATAACATAAACGTAAAAGCCGTTATGGTTAACGGCACAACAATCAAAAATAATTTATAATGGAGGATTTTAAAAATGGAAGTAAGAATTTGTAAGGACTCAAAGGCGCTCGGACTTAGCGCTGCAAAATATGTAGCAGGTCGCCTTAACGACATCATCGCAAAGAAAGGATATGCAAGAATAGTTCTATCTACAGGCGCATCTCAGTTTGATACACTTGACAGCTTAACAAGAGAAAATGTTGACTGGAGTGTTGTTGATATGTTCCACCTTGACGAATATGTAGGTCTTCCTATAACTCACGGTGCAAGCTTCAGAAAGTACTTAAAGGAAAGATTTGTAGATAAGCTTCCCTGCGCTCTCAGATCTGTTAATTTTGTAGACGGTACACCCGAAGGAATTGCTGCTCTCACCAAGAAGCTTCGTGAAGATGTAATTGATATCGGACTTATCGGCATCGGTGAAAACACACACATTGCTTTTAACGATCCGCCTGCAAACTTTGACACAAGAGAAGCTTACATCATTGTTAACCTTGATGAAAAGTGTAAGCGTCAGCAGATGGGTGAAGGTT
>JAZNAB010000110.1:0-6515 GCA_045586285.1 Candidatus Flemingiibacterium sp.
GGCGCAGTGGATAAAGACAAATCCGAACCCTTCGCCTACCGGATTTGAGTTCGGATTTCTACTGTTTGGTGCACCTGAAAGGACTTGAACCTTCACGTCGGGGACACTAGATCCTAAGTCTAGCGCGTCTGCCAATTCCGCCACAGGTGCAAATACAATTACCTACCTATTGTACCATAAAAAAAAGATTTTGTCAAGGACTTGATTTTTTTTATAAAAAGATGTAAAATAATATTATGAAATGTTAGATTGTTTTATGTTTTGTAATATGGTTTATTAATAAGAATTATAGTTTATTTGACTATATGCGAAAGGACACTTTTTGATGAAAAGTATTGGTGATAAAATATGAAGGCTCTTGTTTTGTCGGTGACCGCAGGGCAGGGACATAATTCAACTGCTAAAGCACTTTGTGCTTATCTTGAAAGTATCGGCTGCCATACCGAAATGCTTGATACTATCGAATATTTAAATCATTTGCTTGGTGAAACTGTTGCAAAGGGATATTTACTTGCCGCAAGAAATGCGAAACTTGCCTATAAGGGCTTTTACCGCCTTGCAGAGCTTAGAAAAAAGTCAAAGAGTGACCTATCTTCTCCAAGGGCAATGGGAAGCATAGCCGGAAGTAAGCTTATAAAATATATTGATACATATGAACCCGACGTTATTATTTGTACTCATATTTTTGCAGGTGTTATACTTGACGTCTTAAAGCAAAAGAAGAAACTTAAAGCTAAAACAATTGGAATTCTGACAGATTTTATGTTCCATCCTTATTGGGAGGAGGGAGTAAATCTCGACTATGTTGTTGTCCCTAATGAACAACTTTTATATCAAGCTCTTAAAAAGGGATTTAAGAAGGAACAGGTTTTGCCATTCGGAATTCCGATTCACCCGAAGTTCAGTAAAAGTATTTCAAAGCAGCAGGCTCGTGCCGAAATTGGTATAGACATCAACAAAAGATGTGTTCTTTTGATGAGCGGCGGCTGCGGGTATGGAAATATAATTAAAACTGTAAGCGCACTTGATAAAGTTGAACAGGATTTTCAAATGATTATTGTGTGCGGAAGCAATTCGCAGGCAAAGGCAAAGATTGACAGTATGAAGTTTTCAAAGCGAATCCTTAATTTAGGATTTGTAAATAATATTGATAAACTTATGGATGCGGCAGACTGTATTATAACTAAACCCGGAGGTCTTACAACATCTGAGGCACTTGCCAAAAATTTACCGATGATTATAATAGACCCTATACCCGGACAGGAAGATCGAAATACTGAATTCTTGACAAATAATGGTGTTGCGATGGCTGTAACTTCAACAGCCTCTATAGACGATGTTATTTTCCAGCTTTTAGATAATCCAAAGAGAATTGAAGTTATGAAAGATGCGGCTTTACTTATAGCAAAGCCAAATTCAACTAAGGATGTTTGCGAATTTGCAAAGAAGATAAGTATTGAAGCCGAAGAATTAATTACAGTTTAAGGGGAATTATTTTGCCTAAAATAGCACTTTTTGCTTTAAATTCATCTTATTCTCATACAAATTCTGCTGTAAGGTGTATCAAAAAGAGTTTATTTGAAGCGGGATTTGAAGCTGAGATTTTAGAATATAATTTGAAAGATAAGCGCCGCAATATAATTGAGGCGCTTATCCGTGTTGATGCCGACATATACGGCTTCTCTGTTTATATTTGGAATATTGCCGAAATGTGCCTTTTTGCTTCTGATTTAAAAAAGCTTGTGCCCGGTGCTAAAATTGTATTTGGCGGCCCTGAAGTCAGTTTTGAGTGTGAGGCATTCCTTAAAGCTCATCCATACGTAGATACAATAATTCGTGGTGAGGGTGAGTCGGCTTTTGTTTCATTTGTAAATGCTTATTTATCTCAAAAGCATTTGCCGTCGATAATTGACGGCAGCGTTTTTGAAGGCTTTGAAAAGCAGGGAATGGTATATTCAAACAATGAACTGTATAACGGCAAAAAAATAGTATATTATGAATCGTCGAGAGGCTGCCCGTATCGATGTGCATATTGCCTTTCATCCCTTTCGGGAAAGGTGAGGGCAAAAGACGCAAATACAGCACTTTCTGAACTGCTTATGTTTGAAGAAATGGATAACATAAAGGTTATAAAGCTTGTTGACAGAACCTTTAATTTTGATATGCAACGTGCAAAAACTATTTTACGTGGACTTTTATCGGAAAAGTATACTAAAAACTATCATTTTGAGATATGTGCAGAGTTGCTTGACGATGAAATCTTTGATATTTTTTCAAAATTTCCGAGCGGTAAAATACAGCTTGAAATCGGAGTTCAGTCATCAAATTCCAACACTCTAAAAATAATAAATCGATCTACCAACGTAGAGGTTGTTATAAATAACATAAAGCGTCTGTATGAGCTTGGAAATATTCACATACACGCTGATTTGATTGCAGGATTGCCCCTTGAAACTATGGATACTTTTAAGGCGGCGTTTGATTGCCTTTACAATAATTGTCATATGCTCCAACTCGGCTTTTTGAAGCTTTTAAAGGGTTCTGTGCTTCGTGAAAATGCCGAGAAGTATGGTTTGGTTTATTCCGACCGCCCGCCTTATGAAGTGCTTTATACTGACAGTATGAGTTTTTCTGAGCTTGATTTTCTTCATATTATTGATGAAATTATGTCAAGGTATAAATCAAGGGCATTTAAGCTTTCTATGAAGTTGCTTGAAGGACGGTTTGAATCTGCTTTTGATATGTTTTCAAATCTTGCCGAAGGCTTTATAAAAAACGGATCGTCTATAAATGAATTGTCACAGCCCGATGCTTATAGAAAACTTTATGAAATATTTGCAATAGGAAAAGATGACGAGCTTTGCGAAGCGCTGAGTCTTGACTTTTTAACCTATCAAAAACTGTCATTACCTAAATTCAGCGAATTTGAGCTAAAACGAGCTGAGGATTTTTATAAGCGTGACTTTATTGAATTTGCCAAAGAACACAATATTGATTTTTATGTACCTTCCATTGAGGCAAGGCAGGGAAGCTTTATTTATGTTGTAGACAGAAAAAACATGAAGGCGTATAAATATACAGATGGTAATTATGTGGTTTTATAAAAATCTTACGTTGTGAATTTATATATAAATCGGTGCGGTGTGTACAGTCCTGCACCGATTATTTTTACTAAGCTGATATTGACTTTGATTATACTTTGTGATAAAATGGTAATAATGAATTATTCTTAATAGAAAGTTTTTACTGATATGATTAAAAATACGGAAAAAGTTGTTATACGGGGTGTCGGAGTAGATAATGTTACTCTTTCAGAAGCTGCACAAATCTGTTACGGTTACTTGTCTTCTTCGGCTGATGCACCGAGAGCTGTTTTTACTCCTAACAGTGAAATTATACAATCTTGTGTGGAAAATGAGGAGCTTTACTCGGTGTTTAATAAAGCAGACCTTGTAATACCTGATGGTATTGGAGTTGTTTATGCTTCAAGAATACTTAAACGTCCTTTGAAATCGAAATGCGCAGGATATGAGCTTGGACTTGAAATGATTAAATATTCCAATAAAACGGGGGCAAAGATTTTTTTCCTTGGCGGTAAGCCCGGAATTGCTGAGGCTGCTCGTGACAAGCTGCTTGAAACCTATAAAAATGCCAAGTTTGTCGAAACTAATGACGGTTATTTCAATAAAGAAGGAACCGAAAATGATGCAGTTATTGAAAAAATAAACGATGCAGAACCTGATATACTTTTTGTTTGTCTTGGAGTACCTTCACAGGAAAAATGGATTCTTGCAAACAGAGATAAACTAAAAACTGTAAAACTCTGCCTTGCTCTTGGCGGCAGTCTGGACGGCTACAGCGGTCAAGTGAAAAGAGCCCCTAAGATATTCATAAAACTTGGGCTTGAGTGGTTTTATCGCCTTATATGCCAACCGTCAAGAATCGGAAGAATGATGAAATTACCAAAATTTCTATTAGGTGTAATTTGCTTTAGGTTAAGTGGGAAGTATAAGAGGGACTTTATTAAAGGGATTGAAAAAATAAATATATAAATGAAAGGGCGCCTATACAGGCGAAAATGAAAGATGAAAGTAAAGCTAATTGCCTATACTCCGGATGCTGAAAAGATTATTGCTGCGGCAGCTAAACTTTGCTATGCGAAAAGTGATATTGATTCTCTTATGAATAATTTAACACCCGAAAAGACCGAAAGTTTTTTAATGCTGCTTGAAGATTTAGGTCACGAGTCACCTGTTGAACACGCAAGTTTTACATTTGCAATAGAGGGAGTTTCAAGGGCGCTGCTTGCTCAGATTACACGTCACAGAATTGCCTCTTTCTCTGTACAAAGTCAAAGATATGTTTCAAAGACGGATTTTTCATACATTATTCCCCCTGAAATAGAAGCAATTCCCGAGGCTAAAGAAGAATTTCTTTCGGCAATGAAAGAAGATGCAGCTCACTATGAGTCGCTTCGTGAAAAGCTTACCGCTCATCATCTTAAGGTTAACCTTGAAGCAGGTATGGAAGAGTCTGAGGCTCGCCGCACAGCCGAGAAAAAAGCAAACGAGGACGCTCGGTTTGTTCTTCCGAATGCTTGTGACACAAGAATAATTATGACAATGAATGTTCGCTCACTTCATAATTTCTTTAAACTTCGTTGCTGTAACAGAGCACAGTGGGAAATTCGTGAACTTGCCGTAGCTATGCTTAAAGAAGTAAGAGCAGCTTGTCCGCTTTTATTTGGCAGAGCCGGCCCATCTTGCCTCTATGGTGCTTGTTCCGAGGGAGCTTATTCTTGCGGCAAGGCAGCTGATATCAGACGTGAGCTAAGATGAGAGAAGCAGACAAACTAAAAATATCGGGTAATCCGATTTTTGAGGGGATGACTTCAATCAGAGCTGTGTTTGCAGCTCTTGAGCAGGGAAAATCAAATAGAAAAATACTAAGGCTTATGGTTTCGGCGTCCCGAAAATCTGCAAGATATAAGGAACTTTCATATCTTACTGCTATGTCATATAAATACGGCTTTGATATTGAAGTTTTAGATGACGGAGAAATTGAAAAAATTGCCCTTGGTTCAAGTCACGGCGGACTTTTACTTGAAACGACTGAACGTATTGTTCCAAAATTATCCGCTGAAGCAATTTCAAAATACGGAGAAACAAAAAAGTTTTTTGTTATGCTTGAGGGGATTGAAGATCCATATAATTTCGGATATGCAATTCGTTCACTGTATGCCGCAGGAGCAGACGCAATTATTTTATCTCCTCGGAATTGGCTTGGCGCTGCGGGAATTGTTTGCAGAGCATCGGCAGGAGCATCTGAACTATGTGATGTCTATATTTGTGAGTCGCCTCTTGAGTGTGCTGAAATAATGCGGGAAAATAAGATTAAGATAGTATGCTGCGATATGGAAAACTCATCGTCAATATATGATGCTGACCTTAAATACCCGCTATTTCTAGCAGTTGGAGGCGAAAAGAGAGGCATTTCAACGGAACTTCTATCAATGGCGGATATGATTGTCCGACTTGATTACGGCCGTGATTTTAAAAATGCACTTTCTGCGGCATCTGCAGCATCAATTGCAGGTTTTGAAATTTTAAGACAAAATAGATAATAATTGAAAGGAAACAAATGATAACAAATTTAGTTCTTGAAGGCGGTGCAATGCGAGGCATTTACACCTGCGGAGTTCTTGACTATTTTATGGATAATGGAATTGAATTCCCCCAAATTTTTGGCGTTTCAGCAGGTTCGGGACACTCTATGAGCTATGTTTCAGGCCAACGTGGCAGAGCATACAGAGTAGGGGTAGGGTATTTGAATGATTATCGGTATTGCAGTTTTAGAAGCCTAATTTTAACTGGAAATTTTTTTGGCGCAGATTTTATTTACAGAAAAATCCCTGCTGAGCTTGACTTTTTTGATTACAAAGCATTTGATGAAAGTAATATGAAGCTAATAGCTGTATGTACTAATATTAAGACCGGTCTTGCAGAGTATATTCCTATTGAAAAGTCTAGAGAGGACATAATATATGTAAGGGCATCAAGTTCACTTCCTTTGCTTAGCCGCATTGTCAAAACTCCGAAGGGCGATTTTCTTGACGGCGGAATTTGTGATTCGATACCTGTAAGACACGCTCTTGAATGTTCCGACAAAGTTGTTTGTGTTCTGACTCAGCCTGAGGGATTTGTAAAATCACCTTCAACTAATGTTGGTGCAGTAAATTTTGTGTATAGAAAATACCCGGAGTTTATTGAAGCTTATAAAAACCGCCATATTAACTATAATGAATCAATAGCTGCTGCAGAACTTGCTGCTAAAGAGGGAAAGGTATTTATCATTCGGCCAAGTAAGCCCCTTGGATTTGAACGGGTTGAAAAGGATAGAACTACGCTTGAGAAAACATATGAACTTGGGTATAACGATGCAAAAGAAAGCGGTATTGAAAAGTTCCTTTCAAACCAATAGTTTACAAAATTATATTGAAAATATGCTCTAAACTG
>JAZNAB010000111.1:0-8230 GCA_045586285.1 Candidatus Flemingiibacterium sp.
GCCGCCTAAAATGTGAAAATGAAGATGCTTAACACTTTGACAGCCGTTTTCACCTATATTTGTTACAACTCTGTAGCCATTATTTAACCCCGCATCTTTTGCGATTTTTGGAATTGCTTCAAATATTTTTTGTACATAAGATGAGTTTTCACCCGATATTTCATCGACAGATGAAATATGAAGCTTTGGTATAACTAAAATATGTGTGGGCGCTTGCGGTGCAATATCGTGAAAAGCGTAAATGAAATCATCTTCATAGGCTTTTTTTGAGGGGATATCTCCGTTGATAATTTTACAAAAAAGGCAATCCATAGTTTTTACTCCTTTGGTTTTATTTACTATATTATACTGCATTTTTTTTACAATTTCAAGATTAATGAAAAAAATATTTGTTTTTTCTTCAATAATTAAATAATCTGATTGACAAATCTGAGTTTTGAGGGTATAATATATATGTGGAGATTTTTCTTTTTATGTCCACAATAAATAACATATATTTTGTCGCTTTTTGCGGCGGAACGGAGTATAAAATGAAGGTAACTAAAGATTCTATTATAGGTGAAGTTCTTGATTTTGACCGTGAAACTGCGCAGTTTTTCCTTGAGATAGGTATGCATTGTCTTGGCTGCCCTTCTGCAAGAGGTGAATCAATTGAAATGGCTTGTGAAGTTCACGGAACCAATGCTGATGAGCTTGTTGAAAAAATCAACGAATTTCTTGAGTCAAAGTAAAACGTTAATCGGCGCCAATGGCGCCGATTTGCTTGAATTTTAAAATGCAAAGTATAAAATTATCACCTCGTCTGGAAGCTGCGGCAATGATGGTGGGTAAAGGAACTGTTGCGGATATAGGAACAGACCACGCATATTTGCCTATTAAGCTTGTTCAAATGGGACATTCAAAAGCTCTTGCATCGGATATTGGAGAAGGCCCTTGCCAACGCGCAAGAGTAAATATATACTCACACGGGCTTCACGGGAAAATAAAGGTTGTATGTTGTGCCGGACTAGATGCCGTATCCGATTTTAGACCCGATAATATTATTATATGCGGAATGGGCGGAGAAACAATCCGGGATATTCTGGCTGAATCCGATTATCCGAAAGAGAGTAAATGCAGATTGATTCTCGGACCACAGTCTATGCATTCGACACTCAGAAAATACTTATACGAAAATTGCTTTTTTATAGATGAAGAAAAGGTTGTTTTTGACGGCGGAAAGTTTTATCAGCTTATTGCCGCTCACTATGATCCTGATTTAATGAAGGACAAACCCTATGAATACGAGCTTGTACTTGGGAAATTAAACCTTGAAAGAGCTCTTAAAAATCCTACTGATGATGATAAAATGTGGCTTAAGAGTGTACTTAACACTGCTAAATTAAGAGCTACTTCACGCAGTGTCGGGGGAAACGGTGTTTATGACAATGCGCCAGAGCAGCAGCTTGATTTAAAACTTATTGAAATTATAGAGAATATTCTTGTATGAATTAATTCAGCAACTTTAGAATGGAGTTTAAAATGCCAAACGTAAAAGAACTTTATGAATTTTTAAATGCAAAGTTTCCGAAATCTTATTCTTGTGAATGGGATAATGACGGACTAATGCTTGCAGATGATCCAAATCGTGAGGTAATTCGTGTTTTATGTACGCTTGACGTTACTGATGAAGCTGTAGAATATGCTATAGAAAATGATTATGATGTAATTGTGTCACATCACCCGATGATTTTTAAGCCTCTCGCTTCACTCAATTATAACGATGCCTCTGCAAAGAGAATATTTAAACTTATAAAACATAAAATTTCAGTTATGTCATTTCATACAAGACTTGATGCCGTGCCGGGCGGTGTGAATGATGTTTTTGCAAAGTTGCTCGGTCTTACCGATATTACTGTATTGGAGTCTGACGGTGAAGCTATTGGGCGTGTTGGAAGTCTTGAATATGCGATGTCCTCTACTGAATTTGCTTCATTTGTAAAGAAAACACTGCAGGCTGAACGGGTTTTATTCTCCCAAGCGGGAGGATTTGTTAAGAAGGTTGCAATCTGCGGCGGTGACGGAAAGGATTTTGTCAAGGCTGCAAAAGCATCAGGAGCAGACAGCTATTTAACGGGACAGCTTTCGTATAATATTATGGAAGAGGCATCGGATATCGGTATAAATCTTTTTGAGGCAGGGCATTTTTCAACTGAAGACTATATATGCGGATACTTGACACTTCTTATTTTTAAGGAGTTTACTCAGGTTAAGACGGGATACTTTAATAGTAATCGTATAAAGGTAGTATAATATGACTGGATATAACTGTATTATGGTTTACAGTCCCGATAAAAGCAAGATCCTTATGTGTAAAAGAAAAAAACAGCCATATCTCAATCTTTCAAACCTTGTAGGTGGGCATATTGAAGAGGGAGAAACAGGAGAGGCTGCAGCATACAGAGAGCTTTTTGAGGAAACAAGCATAAGACAAGATGATATTGTACTTCGGCACTTAATGGATTTTACATATTATAATCAAGATTGTTATGTTGAAGTCTGGTGCGGAAGGCTAAAAAATGATAAAAAAGTCACAGGTGACGAAAACGAGCTTTATTGGTCTGAGCTTGACTGTGATTTCTTTGATATGAAGAAATACGCAGGCGAAGGGAATATAGGTCATATGCTCGAACAAGTTAAACAGTTCGGTAATGGATATTTAGAATAATTAATTTTAAGGAAGGTAAATTTATGCCATACATTAGCGCAAAAGTAACAAAAAAACTTACAGAAGAACAATTTACAAATTTTAAGGTAGCTCTTGGTAAAGCTATTGAAGCTATTCCGGGTAAAACCGAAGCCTATCTTATGGTATGCATAGAGGACGGTCAGAAGCTTTGGTTTGCAGGAGATAATAGCTCCGATCAAGCTTTTATTGACGTTAAAATACTCGGCAAAGCAAAGTCTGAGGACTACGTTCGTATGACAGGGGTTCTTTGTAATATTTGTGGTGAACTTCTTGGTATTGCTGCAGACAAGGTTTATATAACCTACTCAGAGTATGAGAATTGGGGCTGGAACGGTAAGAATTTCTAAATTTACGGAGTAAAAATGATTACAATAGAAGAGATAAAAAACAGTAAGGCTATTCGTACCTATATTGAAAAAGAAGATGAGGCGCTTATTGCTCTTGGTTATACTGAGCACAGCTTTCAGCACGTTGGAAAGGTTTCCATTACTGCAAGAAAAATTCTTTTATCTCTTGGGTATTCCAAAAGAGAGGCTGAACTTGCTGAAATTGCGGGGTATTTGCACGACATAGGAAATATTGTCAACAGATCTGAGCACGCACAAAGCGGAGCCGTGATGGCGTTCAGAATACTTGATAATATGGGGGCTGATCCGGAAGATATAGCCGATATTATTAATGCCATAGGAAATCACGATGAGTCAACTGCTGTTGCTGGAAATCCAATTTCGGCTGCACTTATTTTAGCCGATAAGACAGATGTCCGGGCATCTCGTGTCAGAAATACCGATATTTCAACTTTTGATATTCACGATAGAGTAAATTATTCTGTAAAAAAAGCAGATCTTGATATACGTCCCGAACAGAAAGAAATCGAGTTGAAATTACAAATTGATACTGATTTTTGTTCTGTTATGGATTATTTTGAAATATTTCTTGGCAGAATGAAGCTTTGCTGCAGTGCGGCTGCAAAGCTTGGACTGAGATTTAGACTTAGCGTGAACAATCAGGTTTTACTTTAACCCTGTATATTTAAGGAGAATTATTAATTATGAGCATTAGGGAAGTCTTTGCAAGTATGGTTTTTAATGATGCGGTAATGCGTGAAAAGCTACCTAAAGACACATATAAATCACTTGTAAAAACCATAGCTGACGGTAAAGAACTTGATATTACAGTTGCAAATGTTGTTGCCAATGCAATGAAGGACTGGGCAATTGAAAAAGGAGCAACTCACTTTACTCACTGGTTCCAGCCTATGACGGGTATTACCGCCGAAAAACACGATAGCTTTATAACACCTGTTCAAAGCGGCGGTGTTATAATGGAGTTTAATGGAAAAGAGCTTATAAAAGGTGAGCCCGATGCTTCCAGCTTTCCATCAGGTGGATTGAGGGCAACTTTTGAGGCAAGAGGATATACAGCGTGGGACCCAACGTCTTATGCTTTTATAAAGGATAATACTTTATGTATACCAACAGCATTTTGCTCTTACGGCGGAGAGGCGCTTGACAAAAAGACGCCTTTGCTGCGCTCTATGGAAGCTGTAAGTAAGCAAGCGGTGAGAGTACTAAGGCTTTTTGGTAATACGACGTCTACAGTTGTAAGTACCGTAGGTGCGGAGCAAGAATATTTTCTTATTGACAGTAAGCTTTATGAAAAACGCAAAGACCTTATAATAACAGGCAGAACCCTTTTTGGCGCTAAGCCGCCGAAGGGACAGGAAATGGACGATCATTATTTTGGTTCAATTAAGCCTCGTGTAAAGGCGTTTATGGCAGAGCTTGATGAGGAACTTTGGAAGCTTGGTATTCTTGCAAAAACAGAGCATAATGAGGCTGCTCCGGCACAGCACGAACTTGCTCCCATTTTTAGTACTACAAATATTGCTACAGACCATAATCAGCTTACAATGGAAATAATGAAAAAGGTTGCTGCACGTCACGGACTTGTATGTCTGCTTCACGAAAAACCCTTTGCAGGTGTTAATGGAAGCGGAAAGCATAACAATTGGGCACTTGCAACAAAAGAAGGCACTAATTTGCTGGAACCGGGTGATACTCCTTCGGAAAATGCGCAGTTTTTGCTTTTCCTTTGTGCAGTAATTGCGGCTGTAGATGATTATCAGGATTTATTAAGAGTATCAGTTGCGACTGCAGGCAATGACCATCGTCTTGGGGCAAATGAAGCTCCTCCTGCAATTATCTCAATGTTTCTTGGAGATGAGCTTACAAGTATCCTTGATTCAATCGAAAACGATACGGTATATGATAATCATATAAAATCAGTTATGGAGATCGGAGCAGACGTACTTCCGAAGTTTGCAAAGGATACAACCGATAGAAACCGTACCTCTCCATTTGCATTTACGGGTAATAAGTTTGAGTTTAGAAGCGTTGGTTCTTCAAACTCAATTTCAGGACCAAATATAACAATAAATACTATAGTTGCCGAAGAGTTATCAAGAATTGCAGATAAGCTTGAACTTGCCGTTTCTGAAGGAAAAGATTTTAACTCTTGTGTGGGAGATCTTATTAAAGATATCTACAAACAGCATAAGAGAATAATTTTTAATGGTAACAACTATTCTGATGAATGGGTTGCTGAGGCAAAAAGACGTGGACTATTAAATCTTCGTACAACTCCCGATGCGCTTCCTTGCTTTGTTGCAGAAAAGAATATTGCAATGTATAACAAGCATAAGGTATTTACTGAAATGGAAATGCATTCGAGAGATGAGATACATATGGAATCATATTGTAAGGTGCTGAATATTGAAGCGCTTACTACAATTGACATAGCCAAAAAGCAAATTATTCCTGCTTGTATAAGCTATATTCACGAGCTTTCCGAAACAGCATTAGCTGCAAGGGAACTTGGTGTAGCTGTTGATGTTGAATTAGAGCTTGTAAATAAAATATCTACCCTTGTCGGTGAGCTTTATGACAGTATAGGCGCACTTGAATTTGCTGTTAACCAAAGCCACGAAATTTTCGAAAATTTCAAGCTTATGTACTTTATAAGAGATGAAATTATTCCTACAATGAATAATGTTCGTGGTGCTGCTGATGAGCTTGAATCTCTCGTAGGGGAAAAGTATTGGCCTTATCCAACTTATGATGCATTACTTTTTAATGTTTGATTTATGTAATTAAAAACAGTGTCTTGCTTGGCAAGACACTGTTTTTTTATTTTCTGACAGTCATATCTTCTTCATATGATTCAGCGCTTTCTCGGAAAAGAAGGGTGATGCACCAAATTGCCGCAAGTCCAACAACAGTGTATATGATACGTGCAACAAGGGCGTCTTGTCCTCCGCAAATCCAAGCAACTATATCAAATTTGAAGATTCCGATGCTTCCCCAGTTTATACCTCCGATAATTGCAAGTGCGAGTGCGATTTTGTCAATCATTTTTATATCTTCCTTTCATACTCGTTTGATACAAAATAATTTTTACCGAATTATACTGCAATTATTCAAAAAGCGAATGGAAAAAAATTTATTAGAGGGCAAAATTTTCGACAAAAATTTTATTATTGATATTGTATAATAAAAAAGAAGCAACATAGGAGGTGAGTTATGTCAAATGTTGTATATGCGGATACTTTGCTTCTTGTAAATTTTTCAATGGATTTTTTGGCATTATTTATTTGTGCTAAAATTACGGGTACAAAAATATTTGTTAATCGTATTGTTGCTTCGGCACTTTTGGGAGCAATTTGGGCACTTATTGCTACAATTGCTGAACTGACATCGGATTTTAATATTATTCTTACCTCGTTACTTTCTATAGTATGTGCCGTTATAATGATAAAGCTTAGCTTTGGCGGCAATATATATACGGTATTTAAAGGCTTGGTTACATATTTGGCTGTTAATATCGGTATTGGCGGTGTAATGACAGCTGTTTTTAGTTTTATTGGCAAAATAATTGACGGGGCAAATGTTTATGATAGGGCAGCGGAAAATTCTCCCGTTGTATTTATAATTTCGGCAGTAATTGCAGGCTTTGTTAGTCTTGTATACGGTAAATTTAAAAATGAAGATATAACAAAAAAACATATTAAAGTATATTTTGAAATAATGAATAACAAGTTTGAATTGATTATGCTTGTAGACAGCGGGAATCTGCTTCGTGAACCGTATTTACAAAAGCCTGTTATTATTCTATCCCATAATGCTTTGAAAGAATTACTTCCGAATTCTTTGATTGAAGCGGCAAAATCTCTTGATAATATGATTGAATATCAAAGGAAAAGCAAAATCCCGATAAGACTTATTCCGACGGAAAGTGTTGCCGGGCAGAATATGCTTTTGGGTTTAGTACCGGAGATGATTTCTATTGAAGGAAGAAGTATAGATGCAGTAGTAGCTATTGATAGTGTAAACACCGATTATGATGGGTGCGGCGGTTTAATTCCCCAAACATTACTTACAATATAATTTATAGAAAGGATTACTGTAAAATGCATATTACCAATTTATTATACCTACTAAAAAAAGAATGCAGGGATATTTTTTCATTATTTATATCGTCGGGTATTTTTAGAAAAAATAAAAAAGGTATTTTTTACATAAATGGCGCATCGACCCTGCCGCCGCCTCTATCACCTGACGAAGAAATAGAGGCTTTAGAAGAGTTATCATTCAACAGTGAGAGAGCAAGACGTTTGCTTATAGAACATAATTTAAGGCTTGTTGTATACATAGCAAAGAAATATGAAAATACAGGAACAGGTATAGAAGATTTAATATCTATAGGTACAATCGGACTAATAAAGGCGGTTAATACGTTTAAGTCTGATAAAAATATAAAACTTGCAACATATGCTTCGAGATGTATAGAAAATGAAATATTAATGTATATTAGGAAACATTCCGGAAAGAGAGATGTATCAATAGACGAGCCTCTTAGTGTTGATTGGGACGGTAACGAGCTATTGTTGTCAGATGTTTTGGGTGGAGATGAAGACGAGGTTAGCAGAAATATTGAAAGCTCCGAGGATAAAAAAACCATAATGAATGCTATTTCCGAGCTTGATGAACGAGAGCGTGAGATTATAATAATGAGGTATGGGCTTTATGGCAAAAAAGAGTTGACTCAAAAGGAAGTTGCAGATCTTCTTGGAATATCGCAGTCGTATATATCACGTCTTGAAAAGAAAATTCTTTTAAGGCTTCACGAAGAGCTTGTAAGTAAGGTATAAAAAAAGCTGCGGTGCTTTAGCACCGCAGTTTTATGCTATTTAATCAGTTCGACTTTTATAGTGTTCGTATTGCCTGTTTTTCCGTTTATAAGACCGCCTGTTATTACAACACTGTCACCGGATTTTAGCGATAATACTCGTTTAGCGTGGTTGAGGGCTTGATAAAAAACAATTTCTAGTGAGTTGTATTCTTCACTTAAAACGGGGATAACACCCCAACTCATATTAAGCTGACGCCAAGCACGTTCATTTGTAGTAATTCCGATTATGTCGGCAGGGCTTCTGAACCGGCT
>JAZNAB010000112.1:0-6636 GCA_045586285.1 Candidatus Flemingiibacterium sp.
AGGATTATAATTTTACTTTTTATTTTGCAGTACTAATAATAGTATTCGTATATAGAATAAGAGTGAGAGGAATAATGATATGAAGCTTTTAGAGGATAGAATCTTATCTGACGGTATTATAAAAGATGGTGGAATTGTAAAAGTTGACAGCTTTTTAAATCACCAAATGGATATTAAACTTATAAATGAGCTGGGACGTGAATTTTACCGTCTTTTTGAAAAAGATAACATCACAAAAATACTTACAATAGAGTCATCTGGGATAGGAATTGCCTGTATAGCCGCACAGTATTTTAATGTGCCTGTTGTTTTTGCAAAAAAAACCGAATCAAAGAATTTAGACGGAGATGTATATACGTCTAAAGTAGTTTCCTATACTAAGGGAAAAGAATATAATATTCGGGTATCAAAAAAATACATATCTCCTGGTGACAGAGTGCTTATTATAGATGATTTCCTTGCAAAAGGTAAAGCCGTTTTCGGACTTTTAGATATAATTGAACAGTCGGGCGCTAATTTGGCAGGTGTTGGTATTTGTATTGAAAAAGGTTTTCAGGAAGGCGGCGCAATGCTTAGAGAAAAAGGGATTCATCTTGAATCACTTGCGATTGTAGAGCTTGATGAAAATGGCGGGATAAAGTTTTCATAATAATTGGAGATATAGTTTTTAGAGGGGACAAACCTTATATGAATTTAACTCCTAAATCGCCTAATGAATCTTATACTGAATCTGTTCAGATATTAAATCTTGCGACTATGAACGGATATAACCGTCTTTTTGGCGGAAAGCTTATGGAATGGATTGATATTTGCGCTGCAGTAACAGCAAGAAGACATTCGTGCTGCAATGTTACAACCGTTCACGTTCACTCACTTGAATTTAAAGAGCCTGCATTTGCAAACAGTCTTGTGGTGCTTTGCTCTAAAATATTGTACGTTGGCAACACCTCTATGGACGTACGTGTTAACTCATACGTTGAAACACTTAACGGTGAAAGAACGCTTATAAATTCAGCATATCTTACACTTGTTGCTTTGAATGAGAATGATAGGCCAACTAGAGTGCCGCCTCTTAAAATAACTACTGATGAGGAACGTGCTGATTGGGAAGAAGCAAAGGCAAGACGGGATACTGTTCGCAAAAAATAAAAAATGTCAGAAAGGACTGGTTATAAATATGGAAAAAGTCCCATTTATAAAATGGCTGCCTTATCTTGCAGCATTTATTGTTCTTTTCTATTTATTTCCGCCTTTAGTTGAGGATACTAGATTTGAAGGGGTAGCCCTTGAAATTGTTACGCCTGCTTGTTGCCTTGGAAGCGGAATAATTTTCTCTAAAATCAATGGCTTTGTTTGGTATTACTTTATTATTGTTGCACTCATATTTGCACCAACATTAGTCCTTTATTATCTTCCGAGTGATTTACATTATATATTTGAGTATGGCGGACTTGCTTTGATGGGAAGCGTACTTGGATATGCTTTTCACAGAGATAAGTATAAATAAAATCTCGGCGTCTTACATTTGTAAGACGCCGAATTTGTTATTTATCAAATTATAAGAGCTTTTATAGAGTTATCCAAGATCGTGAAAAATTGGTTCTTCTGTTTCTTCTTCGTCATCATTATTTTCATAATATGGATCAATCATAATTTCTTTGATTTTCGGAAATGCAGCATAGCACGACATAAATGAGCAGTCAGCAAACAACAGAACAAATGGAATAATAATACCTATAGGAAGTGCATAAATAGTAATTATATATGAAAGTCCAATGAAGAGAACAATGCCGATTGTAGCCATTAGATTTCTCTTGAAGCCGAGCAGGGCAAAAATCAAAGCATTTTTTAGTATTTTGAAAATCGACAGGTCAAAAGTGACCATAAGAATATAAATATAAAAGCGCATCCAGAGCCACAAAACTGAAATAAGGAGAGATGCATAGAACATTACGTTCATCATATTTGATACTCCGGTGTTATAGTAGAAAAAGATGATGTCATAAAGGCAAAGAAAAGTCAAGACAGCATCAAGTATTCCCATTATCATTCCTTGTTTTTTATTTCTTTTGATAGCATACCAAAAGTCTTCCCACATAAAGATTGGCTCACCTTTAATCATATTTCTAAGAATGTAGGTTGTTCCGGTATTTATATAACCGAATGTGAAAATAACAAGTGCCGACAGGGCAAAAGAAATAATTGTAAAGACGGTTGTAAAACCAATTTCCGATTGAGTGCCGAAAAGCCCGAATAAAACTGCAGTAGCAGGATTTTTTTCGTGGGTTAAAAGAGCATAAACCGGTGCAAATGCTTTGTATGCCGGTGCAAATGAATCACGGTTCAAAATTCCGCTCATACCAAGAAGGAAAAATAGTATAGGAAAATTACCGAGCACAATAAACATATTTACAGTGACTAATCTTGTAAACTTATTAAGAAAATACTTGAAAAAGTTTTTTAGATTTTTTGGACCTTCCGGCTCTTTTTTTACGCCTTTACCTTCAAGATCATACTTGAAGAGTTTTATTTCTTTTCCGAAAATTTTCAAAATTTAAACATCCTTTCACTAAATATAAATGTAGATCAAAAAAAGCATAATCAACAAATAAATAACAGTAAGTGCGCAAATACGAAGAAACTTCAAAAAATAATTCAGACTTTTTTTTGATTTTAGTCTTGGGGCTTCATCAATATATGCAAGTTCAAAAGCATCTGCTGTTAAAACTGCAAGTAGAATAGATATAGCAAAATTAGCTGAAAGGTATATAATCGAGCAGAGTAAAAGCCCTGATTTAGCTGAAAGTTGAAGCATTGTGATACTAAAACCGAAAAGAAGTCCACGGTATAATAGTGCACCAATACCAATTATCAGAGAAAAAGGACTGTATCCTGCAATAAATACTATGAAGAATAGGGTCAGCTCGTGAAAACATACATCAAAAATCACTCGTAAAATATCAGCCGCACCGCCGCAGTCATAGAATAAGGCAATAAAATATCTTTCGATGAGTTTGTCATAAAGCTCCGATTCCCCTATGCCGAGAAAACGGTATATAGCACAGCCGATAAAGCTTCCGAAGATAAGTATTGAAGATGCTGCAAGTAGTATTTCACGTCTGCCAAGTGCTTTAATGGCTCGTCCTTCTTTGTAGGTAACAAAGTTCATATAAACATTCCTTTCTTCAACCTAAATTAAAAATTTAGTTTTACATCCGCTTTTGATATACTTTATGCGAAGATAGAAAGAAATATTACTGTTTGTCCTCTTATTTGTCTTCTATTGCCTTTGCCATTTCTTCGGCACGAACAGTACAAGTACGCATAGCGTCGTCGATTATTTTGTCAACGTTTTTATTATAAAAAACATTCATAGCTCTTTCTGTTGTACCGCCAGGGGAAGTTACAGCAGCTATAAGCTCAGACGGAGTTTTGTCGGAAGCCATAAGCATTTCCGCAGATCCGATAACCGTACGGCAAATAGCTTCGAGAAGCGTTTTTTCGTCACAGTTAAGTCCTTGTGCTTTTACGGATTTCACCATTGAATCTATGAAATAGTAGAAGTATGCAGGTGAACTTCCGTTGGCACAGATTATTGTGTTTAATTCTGATTCATCTAGGGGAATTATCATACCGGAGCTTTTAAAAATATCAGAAGCAATGGCAAAATCTTCATCGTTTACAAGCTCATTTCTGCAAATAGCGGTAACGCCTTTACCAATTTGCAGCGGTGTGTTTGGCATACAGCGAACAACAGCGGCTTTTCTTGAAAGCATTTTTTCTATTGCTTTTGTTGATACTCCTGCACCGATTGATACAAACAGCTTTCCGTCGGTATTGATTGCCTTTGAAATATCAGATAAAACCTCTTCATAATTTTGAGGTTTGACTGCAATAAGGATTATTTCACCAAAATTACAAGCGTCTGTAAGATTATTTGCAACAGTAATTCCGTTTGTTTTGAACATTTCCGCTTTTTGAAGAAATTTATCAAAAACGCAAATATTATTTGCAGGGAAAGACGATTTTAATAGCCCGTTTATAATAGCTGATGCCATATTACCGGCACCGATAAAAGAAATAGTTTTCATAATATACCACCTGACAATTATATCTTTTTATATTATACCACATACGGTTATTATTTGCAAGGAATATCGACAACTATTTACATAATTAAAACATTTTCCCTTTTTTATTAATTTATTTCTGCATCCTCTTGAAAAATAAAGAGAAATAGTGTATAATATATAGGATTAAATTAACTTCGGGAGATGATTGCTGTGAAAAAATCTATAATATACGGCATTTTTTCTAAAATCCCAACCCTCGAAACAAAAAGGCTTATTCTTCGTAAGATGAATGTTTCGGATTGGAGGGATATGTATGAATATTCAAAAAATCCCGATGTTACAAAATATCTTCTTTGGGAATCTCACAAAAGTCCTGAGCAAACAAAAAACTACTTAGCCTATATTAAGACCAGGTACAGAGCCGGTGACTTTTATGATTGGGCTATTGTAGATAAACTTTCAGGAAAGATGATAGGTACTTGCGGATTTACAAGACTTGATTTCAATAACAACAGTGCTGAGATTGGATACGTATTAAATCCAAATTATTGGGGATATGGGGTTGCTTGTGAAGCGGCTTTAAGAGTGCTTGAATTTGCATTTATGGTACTTAATGTACATAGGGTTGAAGCACAGTATATGATAGAAAATGACAGAAGCTTGAGAGTTATGCAAAAATGCGGAATGAGCTTCGAGGGAATTCGCCGTTCAGCTATGTTTGTTAAAGGCGAATACCGTGATATAGGCATTTGTTCGATTATATTTGATGAGTATCTAAGACTCAGAACAACTCTTTCTTCTGAAAAAATGGCGCACATTAACGGTTGATAATAATTTAAAAAGCTTTTTTAGAACATATTTTGGAAAGGTAATAAAAAACGGAGGTTGAAATGGAAAATCGTAATCTGATAGATTTTAACGACATAAGCCTTAATGATTGGAATGAGCTTTGTGAACTTGCTATGAGAATTAAGCGGCAGCCTGCAGAGTACCGTGACGTTTGCAAAGGAAAGATAATGGCAACACTTTTCTACGAGCCGAGCACAAGAACTCAAATGTCATTTCAAACAGCTATGATGCGGCTTGGCGGTAAAGTAATTGGTTTTTCAGACCCTAACTCAAGCTCGGTTGCAAAAGGTGAAACTCTCCGTGATACTGTAAAAATAACAAGCAGTTACGCTGATATACTTGTAATTAGACACCCAATTGAAGGAGCGGCGTTTGCTTCAAGCCTATATTCTCACGTGCCGGTAATAAATGCCGGTGATGGCGGACACCTTCACCCAACACAGACTCTTACAGACCTTATGACTATTTCCGAAACAAAAGGAACGGTAAGCGGACTTACTGTCGGCGTGTGCGGGGATCTTTTAAATGGCAGAACAGTACATTCCTTGCTTCGTGCTATGATGAGATTTGACAATAATAAATTTGTTTTGATTTCCACTCCTGAATTAAAGCTTCCGAAATATGTAACTGACGAGCTTCGTTCAGGCGGTTGTGAAACAATTGAGGTTAATACTCTTGAGGAATGTATAGGATTACTTGACGTACTTTATATGACAAGAATACAAAGGGAACGCTTCCGCACAATAGAAGAATACACAAGCCAAGCCGGAATTTACCGTTTAACTTCAGATAAAATGGCACTTGCTAAGAAAGACCTTATAGTACTCCATCCTCTTCCTAAGGTTGATGAAATTGATTATGATGTTGACGATGACCCTCGCTGCATATTCTTCGAGCAGGCTGAGAATGGAATGTATATTCGTATGGCTCTTGTTGCAAAGCTGATTTCAGCTGAGCGGCGTGGAAGAGCACCGGCTTATGAAGTGCCAAAAGCTTCAATTTGCTCAAATCCTCGCTGTATTACAAATCACGAAAAATATCTTCCCGTTTTCACGAAAACAGTTGGCGGCGAAACACGCTGTCAGTATTGCGACCATAAGATATAATATAAAAAGGTCTGATGCAGTTTTTTGCATCAGACCTGATTTTTATTTTGCGTTATTTGGAATATATAAAACCTTAGAGGGATCTTTATTTGCTTCTTGAAGTGAGTCGACAGTTATCGAGTATCTCTTTGCAATATACCAAAGATTCTCATTTGCAATGGGATAGCAAACCCTGATAGAAGATTTGTGTTCTTTATCAATGGATTCAGCAGATATTTTAATACTTTCAAGTATGTTTGCTTTTTCTGTGTCAAAAATCTCGGCACATAGTCCAACTTCAAAATCAAAGCTAATTTTATCAAGCTCCATTCGGCATCTCATATCGTAAGCTGAAGCAAGGACAGAATACGAAGGGAAGGATAACGGCGATCCAAGGCTTACTTCACATTTTATCGGAAGTGAAGTGTCAAAACTTCCAAGCTCCCCGTCATCGCAAGTATAAATACAGGAGATTATCGCATTGCCGTAGATAATAGCCCGACCTCTTTCAAAGCTAATATCTGGCAAAGTAACGTCAGCCTTGGAACAAATAATAGAGTTTGCTTTTTCGGGTAACTTTAAAAGCTCTCTATTAACAGACTGACCGACAGAAAAATTATGGGATATCA
>JAZNAB010000113.1:0-9039 GCA_045586285.1 Candidatus Flemingiibacterium sp.
CATACGGACAAGTGGTGCGAGAAAATGATTGCGTAACCCCACTGGCAAGTAATAGTTTACGGAAAGAATATGATGTATATTGACATCCACGGTCGGAGTGAAATACTAATTGATCATCTGTATTCCGCTTATCATAAGCCATTTTGAATGTGGCAGTCACCAACTGTGTGCTGCCTTTTGGAGAGATTTTATAGGCGATGATTTTCCTTGAAAATACATCCATGATCGCACACAGATAGCATAACATTAAGCATATACACTATAGATTCTCGGAAGGTAAATAAATGGATTTTGAAGTAATTTTAGAGCGAAACAATTCAGTAATACATCATTTTTATGATGGTGAGTATAGCCCATATGATGATTTAGAAGAGGAACCCTCTCAGATTTGTGGCGAGATTCTTATTGATAATAAAAGTATAGGTAGTATTTGGATATCCAAACACGCACGAAAGCATCCAAATGTATGCAAAGGCAATAGGTTTAACAGTTGAGAGTGTTTTCGAAACAGAGTTTGCATATGTGCTAGTTATAAAAAGAGAGGGCTAACGGATACTCGAATTCTTTTAAACTTGTTTTAGTTTAATTAATCAAGTGTAACATTTCAGACGAAGCTAAATCAAAAATCAATGAAATAAAAGCTAAATTGTTTAAATATGAAAAACAGTTAGACTCTATTTAATTACCGAGTACTCTTGCAGGTAATCAAATCCCGCCTCCGCAACCACTGGAAAATTTCGGATAAAAAGGGTAAACCAAGAACGTGGTTGTTTATTTATTGGGATGAAATTTGCAAAATATGAATTTTTTTCAAGAAGTACTTGCCAAAAGTATAAGATTATGGTATAATAAAAATACCGTTTTAATATTTTGCTAAATAAAGTGCAAAATCACCTTTTTCTAGGGTCAAAAAAACAAAAAATATTTGGAGGACAATCAAATGAAAAAATTTCTCTCGCTCACCTTGTCACTTGTGATGATGCTGTGCTCTTTAGGTGTTATGTCCGGATGCGGCAACACTGGCCTTCGTATTCCGATTTATACCGGCTCTACCGGTGGCACCTACTATGCATTCACTAACGGACTTCAAACTCAGCTTACAGCAAAGACCGACTACACCTATACAGTAGTTGGTGATACCGGCGGTTCTGTTGCCAACTTGAAGGCAATCGGCAGCGGCGACTGCAAAATGGCTATCGTACAGAACGACACTATGGTAAACGCATTCAATGGCCTGACCAACAATTTTGAAACAGGCGCAATCACCAACTTCTCTGTAATTGGTGAGGTTTACCCTGAGGTTATCCAAATTGTAACCGACAACGATGATATCGTTTCTCTTGCAGATTTAAAGGGTAAGGGCCTTTCCGTTTCTATCGGTGACGTAGGCTCCGGCGTAGAAGCAAACGCAGTAGCGCTTCTTAAAAAGCACGGTATCGATATTACATATGACGAAACCGCTAAAAAATACACTTCCACCGACATCACTATACAGAACCTTTCTGTTGCAAAGTCGGCCGACGCAATGAAGGAAGACAAGTTAGATGTATTCTTCTTTACCTCCGGCGCACCGGCTACCTCCATTACTGAAATTGCGTTAGCAAAGAGCGTACATATGGTAGGTCTTGATGAAAATGTAATGGACGAATTCATTGCTGACAACAAAATTGATGGTAAATATGACGTGTATTCCAAACAGCCCATCACCAATGCACAGTATACCTTCATTCCCGAAAATGAACCCGTTTATACTATTGGCGTAAGTGCAACCTATATCGTTTCCAACACACTCACCGAGGAGCAGGTTTACAATATCACAAAAGCTCTTTGGGAGAGCAAGGGTTCTATCGGACACGCAGTAGAGAGCACTATGGACACAGACTACGCTTTGGTTACCATCGGTAATGTTCCCGTTCATCCCGGTGCGGCAAAATACTACACCGAGCTTGGTCTTACTGTTGAGAACATTGCAAAAATCGACTAAGTTTTGCAATTTACCGTAATCTAACAAAACCTTTGCATAACGGGGTATTTTTATGCCCCGTTTTACTATTTCCTTGGAGAAATTCTGAAAACGGAATATCTTTCAGACGGGATCTTTGCGTCTTTCCTTCATAGACGGGATTTGATATGCAAGCCGCCCAAGTCTCCATAATCGTTAGAAAGGAATTTATATAAATATGAAAAATGAAAATTTTTCACAAGAAAACACCTCGGTGAATGCCGAGGAGTTGATGAAAAAATTAGATAAGGACAGCAAATCCCGCAATTTTACAGGCCGTTTCAAACTCGCATATAACGCTTTGCTAATTTTATTTTCTGTCTATGTCATCACAATCGCCCTTCTTTCTGAGGGTATGACCGAGTTCACCAAACTCCCACTATTTCTCGGTCTGATTATGTTTTTGGGTTATCTCAAATTTCCTGCTTGTGAGAAGGACGGAGAAAAAGAGAACTATCTGCCTTGGTATGATATTATTTTTGCAGTACTTTCCCTTGGAACCTGTCTATATTATGTTTTCAAACAAAACATCATTATTTATATGGGCGGCGTTATCGAAACAGAGCAGATTGTGGTTGGCATTTTGGCTATTTTGCTTCTTTTTGAACTATGCCGTCGTGCTGTCGGTCTTCCGCTTATGATTGTGGTGGGTGCTTTTATTGCGTACTCGGCAATATGGCTGTATATGAACAACCCCGACACTATGTTGCGCAATCTGATATTCAATCTTTATTATAATCTCAACTGCGGTATTTTTTCAACTCCCGTTGCCGTTTGTTGCAGCTTTATTGTTATCTTCATTATCTTTGGTTCTTTCCTTGAGAAAACGGGCATCGGCACATTCTTTGTTGACCTCGCTAACTCCCTTGTTGGCACGGCGGCGGGCGGTCCTGCAAAGGTTGCCGTCATTTCATCGGCACTTGAGGGAATGTATTCCGGTTCTTCGGTTGCAAACACCGTAGGATCCGGCTCAATCACCATACCTGTGATGAAAAATACGGGGTATCGTCCTGAATTTGCCGCTGCTGTTGAAGCTGCAGCCTCAACAGGTGGTCAGATTATGCCACCAATTATGGGAGCGGCCGCGTTCCTGATGAGCCAAATTACAGGCGTGCCATATGCTTCAATTGTAGTTTGTGCTATTTTACCTGCCATTTTGTATTTTGCAGGAATTTTCATAATGGTGCATTTGGAAGCCAAAAAATGTGGTCTTCGAGGACTTCCTAAAGATGCTGTACCAAACTTTTTTAAGCTGATTTTCAAGAAGGGTTATCTGCTTGTTCCCATCGTAGTTTTGGTTTTGTGTATGAACAAGTACACCCCCGCCTTGTCTGCTTGCTTTGCAATTCTATTTGATATTACTATCAGCCTTTTGGACAAGGATTTGATAGAAAATCTTCTCTCCCGCCAAAAAGAAAAAATCATCCCCTCTCTTTACAGTATCCTTTTGGCTCTTACCCCCATTGCTGTATATCTTTTGCTTTCAAATATTCTTACAACTTCGGCTATCACCCGTTCACTCTTTATTGCTATTTCGGTAGCGGCGGCTCTTTCTGTTTTGACAAAGCCCCTTAAAATTAATGCCCCCCTAAATATCGGCGTGGTTGCTGACGGCTTTATTGGCGGTACAACTAATTCCATCGGAGTAGTCATCGCTTGTGCAATGGCGGGTATAATATCCGGTTCTGTGGCTATGACCGGTCTTGGTTCTACTCTCATTACCTTGATTGTGCCCCTGGCAGAAAAGTCCTTGTTACTTGCCCTGTTCCTCACTATGATTTGTTGTATAGTTTTGGGTATGGGCGTACCTACTACTGCAAACTATGTAATCATGGCAACCATTACCGCTCCGATTTTGGTTAAGATGGGCGTGGAAATGTTGGCAGCCCATATGTTCGTGTTCTACTTTGGCATTGTAGCAGACATTACTCCTCCAGTAGCACTTGCCGCTTATGCGGGCTCTGCCATAGCCAAGTCAAATCCCATCAAAACGGGAATTACTGCGTCAAAGCTTGCCATCGGTGCATTTATTGTGCCTTACATCTTTGCTATACATCCGGCAATGCTGTTTATTGATGCTGTTTGGTATGATGTTATTCTGATTGCCGTTTCTTCGCTTATTGGTATGTATGGCATTGCAATGGGACTGCAAGGTTACACCTTCAGCAAAATCAATGCGTTTTTACGCATTGTGTCTATTGTGGGTGGTCTTTTGCTTATCATCCCCGGTGCTATTACCGACATAATCGGTCTTATCTTGATTGCGGCAGTCGTTGTCTTCCAATACTTTATAAAGAATAAAAAATCACACTCGATTCCCGCTGAAAACCAAGTTTGAATAACCCATTAATAAGCAAGTGGTACACCGCTTGACATAAAACGAAAACGCACCCTTATGGTGCGTTTTTGATTATTTTTAGCTTTCTGCTTGAAGTATTAGTTGATTTTTTAAAAAACAAGTTATTACAAAATATTGCCAAATGACAATTATGGGTGTATAATTTTTCATAAAAAAATTTAATATAACAAAAAAGACTGTGAAGAGGACGGGCGGATTGTTAAGCCTTGAGAGAGTTGCCGGGTGGTGCAAGGCAATGGCGGATCATTCCAATGACTTATCACCTCTGAGTCGAAGAACCGAAAGATAAATATCAATTAGACTCCTTCCGTAATGCTGCGTAAAAGCAAATAGCTTGTCATAGGCTAGGTAAGTGACGGAATATTTTATATTCCGTAATTTGAGTGGTACCACGGGTTGTTATAGCTCGTCTCAAAATTATTTTGAGGCGAGTTTTTGTTTGTAGATTGCGGATATGCATATTATGACGAAGAAATGTTAAAAGTTATTACTAGGATAATTCCGGATTTTCAGAAGATTAAAAAAAACTGTTCTTGTGACTCACGCCGATGTAGATCATTGCGGACTGTTGCCAATGTTTGACGAAGTAATAGCTTCTCATAAAACGTTTTTGTGCCTGAAGAATCAATATCTCGGGAACGATGGATATCGTGAAAAAAATCCCATCCACAAGCCCTATATGAATATCTGCAAGATCCTAACTTCTTACAAAGCTGTTGACACCCTGCCAAAATCACTGTGCTATGGAAGGATATAGATTACTTAAACGAGCCTCTAACACAAATCGGATTCTTCGATTTTGGGGAATTGCATTTTGAAGTTTACGAGGGAAAAGGAGGATATTTACCGGGGGGAAATTGTACTTATTGATTATGCACATCACATTGCTTTCACCGGAGATATATATAAATATGCACGGATTGACTGCGGAACAAGCAAAATACAATCAATATGCACCGATTTTAATGACATCTGTTGATACAGATCAAAAACTTTGTGCGGAGAAAAGAAAGGCAATTATGCAACGCCTTGGTGTTGGACAATGGCAAATCTTCGGAGCGCACGGATTAAAGAAGGATTATTCTGTAATTATTTGATTTGTATTATGATACAATATGGCATAGGAGATATTTTTATGAACAAGAAAAAATTTATCCGTACTGCTGAGTGGATTATTTTACTCTGTACTATTGGTGCGGCGGTGCTTCTTTTATCCTATATAACACTATATAGTGACGATTATATGTATGCCGCATTTTTTGACGACGGTCTAAAGGATTTTTGGGCAAAAACTGTTGATCACTATTTCACATTTAACGGACGTGCACTGATTCATTTTTTTGCCGAGGTCTTTTTAATTTTCGGTACTAAGCTTTACACAATTTTATTTCCGTTTCTAATGGCATTTGCATTTTTTCTTGCGCATAAAGTACAGCACAGAGAAAAAAACACAGTTTCGCCTGCTTCTATTGCTGTTTCCTTTTGCGTTTTCCTCTCTCTTCCTGTTGTCTATCTGAATCAAAGTTTTCTATGGATTTCAGGCTCTTTTAATTACTGCTTTCCTCTTTTATTGGTTTTTGGATATTTTGCCGCCATACAGAGAACACTGCGAGGAAAAGGTCTTTTTCTTGCCTGTCTACTCGGTCTTTTAGCCGGAGCAACAACAGAACAAAACGGTCTGATTGCGATTGTCGGAGCACTTCTCATCGTCGGGATAGCCATTCTGCGTTCTCCTCAGAATAGTCGGCCTTGGCGATCATTGATCCCGATCTTGTTTACAATTCTTGGATATCTTTCTGTTATGCTTGCACCCGGCACCTTCAACCGTATTTCTGTTGAGGGAGATCGTATAGGCTTTTTGTCCCTACTCCTTAATCCAAGCGCTTTGGCTGAGCGTTTTAGTTCTATCACATCCTTTTTCTGCGGGAAAGACGCTTCTATGACCGGTGCAGTATGGGTGCTGAGCGTTTTAATTCTTTTTTTGAGTTTCCTGCCGTTTATCTGCCGCACTAAAAAAATACGTCTTCTTCTTATTGGACTTCCCGTTGAAGTATGTTATCTTTTATTGTTGTTTTTAGGCAACTCTGCGTTTGCATCAGGCATCGCTCAATTGCTTGTATGTGTCTATCTTGCTTTTGCAGGCTTTCTGCTGCTTTTTGATAAGGAACTTGCCGTTACAGGAGTTTTAATTGTCGCAAGTCTTGCATCCATCGGAATTATGATTTTCGCCGACTTTGCTTCATATCGGACTGTTGTACCTTCGCTAATTCTGATAATTGCTGTGATTGTGCGCTTAGGGGAAGAGTATTTAGTTAGAATACCACTTTCATTACGATCAATAATCGTTTTTTTAATTATAATTCTTTGTGCATTGGCAGCGCTCCCTACCTTCCGTGGATACCGTGCAAACAGTTTCGTGATTAAAAAGAATGAAACTGCCATTCAAGAAGGACTCCAGAAAGGAGAAATTATCCTTTGTACCGATTTTCTTGATGAATACCGTCATTTTCTTATGTTTGATGGTGTGTTCTTCTTTGATAAGTTCCGTCAACTACACAATATTCCATTGGATATGCCTGTACATCTAGAGGGCGAGAATTTTGCTCATTGGCCTATTACAATCGGTGATATCTGCTTACGTAATCACGCTGCAATGACTAATTCTGTTTTATACCTGCCCATACGTGAGCTTTTTGAATTATTCGGTACTTCTGTTGTTTGGGACTCCGAAAACGGAAGAATTTTATTTATTGACAGTGACGGTGAGATATTTTATTTATCTGAAAAAGATAATACCATAATACGAATTTCTGACGGCGAGATAGCTGCAGACGAATGCTATACGATTGATGTAACTGATAATAGATATATAGAGATTAAATCTGCATCTAAATTTTTGAATTTTTCATACACATTCGATTGGAAGACCGTTACGATTTTCATTAACGAGAATAGCGGATAATCTCTTTTTAAAAAGCAAACAAGCGGCTCGGAACTTTGTGTTCCGAGCCGTATTTTCGCAAAGATACTCCGTAAAATAATACTATGTTATATAAATTTTTTGTAAATGAGGAAAAAGTAATCAATGCAATTATTGCAGTATGTTGAATTTTTCTCTTTTTTTATACTATAATATTACTATTATGGTTCTCGGGGGGATTATTATGAAACGAGCAAGCGGTATTCTTGCACACATTTCTTCCATATACGGCGACTATTCCATCGGATCTTTTGGAAAAGAAGCACGGGAGTTTGTAGACTTTCTCTCTCAGTGCGGTTTTACTTACTGGCAGGTTCTTCCATTCTGTATGATCGATGAGTGTAACTCTCCATATAAATCTCATTCTGCATTTGCAGGCAATCCCTTATTTATAGATCTTCCAATTCTCGCAGAGCAGGGGTTACTGACCTCTCAAGAGCTGAATGATGCAAGGCAAAAAGATTTATATCTTTGTGAATATTCCCGGTTGGGAAAGGAGCGTTTGCCCCTTTTGCGACTGGCTCACAGGAGAACTACTGACAAACAAAGAAAAGAGATCCTCACTTGGCTTGCTGACTATCCGGCTCTCTCCCGTGCGGCTGAGTTTCTTGCCTTAAAGCAAAAAAATCACAATCTTCCTTGGTATAATTGGACTTTGCATATTTCTGATGAAGAAGAACTCTCCTTCTGGCAATGGGTTCAATATGAGTTTTTTCACCAATGGATAGCAATTAAAAATTATGCCAATCAAAATGGAATTAAAGTAATCGGCGATGTACCCATTTATGTAGCATCAGATAGCTGTGACGTTTGGGCAAACCCTGAGCAATTTCTGCTTGATGAAAATTTACACCCAACCAAAGTAGCGGGTGTCCCCCCGGATTACTTTTCTGAGGACGGTCAGTTTTGGGGAAATCCCCTTTATAACTGGAAGCAAATGAGGGCTGATGGTTATATATGGTGGTCAGAACGTATTCGTTATATGCTGACACTGTTTGACGGTGTACGCATTGACCATTTTCGAGGATTTGAGTCATATTGGAGTATTCCCGCTGCTGCAAAGACAGCAAAGGAAGGCAAATGGGAAAAAGGCCCCGGCCGCACCTTGATTGATGCACTGAAAAGGATTTCTGGTGATCGACTGATTATCGCAGAGGACTTAGGAGAAATTACATCTCAGGTGTACAATCTTCTTCAGTATAGCAAATTCCCCGGTATGCGTGTTTTGCAATTTGCCTTTATGGGAGATCCCAAATCCCCTCACTTACCGCATAATTATCCTAAAAATTGCGTGGCGTATAGCGGAACTCACGACAATAACACCCTTTTAGGATACATTTGGGAAATGTCCAACGAAAGCCGAGAGTTGCTTATGTCTTACTGTAACTTTCATTCTGGAGAATGGCGAGAGGGCTGCGTGCAAGTCATAAAGACGCTGATGGCTAGTCACGCAGACACGGTGATCTTTCCAATTCAGGATATTTTCGCCTACGGCGCCGACACCAGAATGAACACTCCCGGCACACACACAAATAACTGGGCGTACCGTATCACAAGGGAACAGCTTAAAGAAGTGGACACAGAAAAATTCAAATTCTTCAACAAACTGTATGGAAGAATTTGAAGATATAAAAAAATCAATTTCCAAGTATCTAATTTGTGCTGTGAGAAATCGCCTCTATCGAATATAACAAAGTA
>JAZNAB010000114.1:0-5241 GCA_045586285.1 Candidatus Flemingiibacterium sp.
TTAACTTTATTGGAGTGCCTCTAAAGCCGAATACTTGTCTTAGCTGATTTTCAAGATATCTTTGATACGAAAAGTGGAAAAGTTCTGCATTGTTGCAGAAAAATACAAACGTAGGCGGACGTGTTCCTGTTTGCGTCATATAATATATCTTTAAATGCTTACCCTTATCCGATGGGGGCTGAACTCTTGCAATGGAATCGTTAAGCACGTCGTTAAGCATCCCTGTAGAAATTCTTGTGCAGTTTTGATTATACACATAATTTATCAGTTCAAAGAGCTTTCCGACTCTTTGACCGGTTTTTGCAGATACGTACAAGGTTGGAGCATAAGTCATATATGATAGGGAGTTATACACCTTTTTATCATATTCAACGGTGTTTTTATCGTCTGTTTCCATAGTATCCCATTTGTTTATGACGATTATGGAAGCTTTACCCGATTCGTGAGCTATACCTGCTATTTTTTCATCTTGTTCGGTTACTCCTTCATTAGCATCTATCATAATGACACATACGTCTGCTCTTTCAACTGCCATTTTAGCTCTTAGAACACTGAACTTTTCAATCCTGTCTTCAACTTTGGATTGACGGCGAATTCCGGCGGTATCTATAAAAGTATATTTGCCGTATTCGTTTTCTATTCTTGTATCAACAGCATCTCTGGTTGTACCCGGAATGTCAGATACTATAAGCCTGTCCTCACCTAAAATTTTGTTAATTATGGAGCTCTTGCCGGCGTTAGGTTTTCCGATAACAGCAACCTTGATTAAATCGGAATCATCTTCTTTACCCTCGTCTGCAGGGCACAGTTCAAGAACTCTGTCCAGCAAATCACCGGAGCCTGTGCCGTGTACGCTGGAAAGAGGAATCGGCTCTCCCTCAATTCCAAGCTCATAGAACTCATAGAATTCATATGGCAGCGCACCTATGGAGTCACACTTGTTTACAGCAAGAATAAGAGGTTTATGGCTTTTTATCAGCATAGTTGCAATATCACGGTCTGCGGCGGTAAGTCCGGTTGTTACGTCAACCATAAATACAATTACATCAGCCGTGCTTACAGCTATTTCAGCTTGAGTTTTCATTTGCTTTAAAATAATATCGTTGCTTTTTGGTTCTATACCGCCTGTATCTACAAGCATCATAGCCCTGCCGTTCCACTCAATTTCATAATATATTCTATCTCGTGTTACACCCGGCGTATCTTCAACAATTGAAATTCTTTCACCTGCGAGTTTGTTGAAAAGTGTGCTTTTGCCAACATTTGGTCTGCCGACAATAGCAATAACGGGTTTTGACATATTATTATACCAAACTCTTTTGAGAGTGCTTCCTTTCCTTGAAATTTAATTTAAAATTGCAGATACAAAATCTGCTCCCGATTGATTTACGGGGGTTATTGTAGTTTTTAGCTTTTTGCCAAGATCACAGATTGTCATATTGTCAAGAAACATATCTCCCTCGGCACGAAGCATTACAGATGGAATTAAAAGTCTGTCCCCAAGGTCTTTATCTTTCAATTGTAACAGTAAATCCTGCCCGGTCAGCAGTCCTGCAACGGTTATACTGTCGCCGAAAAAATTATTCTTGATTTTATATACATTTATCTTTAAAGTCGGGACAAGCTGACATAGTTTGTCTGTCAGACTTTTTATACAGTCGTATGCTGCATATCCGGTGGCAATCGAAATGTTTCTTTTCTTTTTTGTATCATATTCATCGAGAAAATCAAACTCGGAAATTACTTCACTAATTAAAAGCCTTATAGAGCCAACGCCGTTTTCAAGCTGTGGATAGTCTTCATAATAGTCTTCATCAGGAAGCTCTCTGCCGCATCTTATATACATCTCGTCAGAACAGAAAAACAGACGTGAGCCATATTTCTGAAGACATTTTTTTGCAAAGTTATCTACCGTGTCAATTACCTTTGAAATTTCCTCCGGCGTATGAGGTTCAAGAGGATAAAGCCCATCTCTGTATTTTGTAAGTCCTGCAGGAACGATTGAAACTCCGATAAGACTTGGAACTAACTCTGTAAGGTCATTCATTGTTCGGATAAGCTCATTGCCGTCGTTAAGTCCTTTGCAAAGTACAATTTGACAATTTAAGTTAATACCTGCCTTTGCAAAGCGTTTCATATAATCAAGCACCTTACCTGCAAAACGGTTGTTCATCATTTTACAGCGAAGTTCAGGGTTTGTTGTATGAACAGAAATATTTATCGGAGAAGTCTTCATTTCTATTATACGCTCAACATCTTCATCTGTAAGATTAGTGAGTGTTATATAGTTGCCCATCAGAAAAGACAATCTTGAATCATCATCTTTAAAGTACAGTGTTTGGCGCATACCTTTTGGAAGCTGGTCTATAAAACAGAAAACACATTTGTTTTTGCAGGAGTGTTTTTCATCCATCAGATAAGTATCAAATATAAGACCAATATCATCATACTCATCTTTTGAAATACTAACCTCAATTATTTTTTCTTCACGGTGAAGCTTTAAATTAACTTTACTTTCACATAGACGAAATTGGTAGTCAAGCACATCTCTTATAATGTTTCCATTAATTTCAAGTAGTATGTCACCGCTGACAATTCCGTGTTTTTCTGCAAGAGAATCCTTCTTTACTGATTTTATTGTAACCATTTTTATGACCGTGACTTTCTTTAGACTATGAAATTTGCGGTTTTAAATATAATTCGCAAAAAGCGAAAGTATATTTTTACACTGCCTTACTAAATTAGTTTTCTTCAAGTTCAACTATATTTGCACTGTGTTTTGTATAGGGCAGGAACTTTTCCATAATATCGGAATATTTTATTTTTAAAGAAGATGTATTGATACAGGGGTGACATCCGATATATTCCCAAGATGTTAATTCGCTGTCTATATACAAAGTAACATTGCTTTCAATATCATTTGCAAGGCCGAGTGGTGAAAGTGAACCCGGAGTAATATCAAGAAATTTTTCCATAAATTCACTTGGTGCAAAGGAAAGTCTTGATGAACCGATTTTCTTTGAAAAATCTTTGGTTGAAAAATGCTTTTCGCCGGGCATTAGCAAAAGATAAAAGTTGTTTTGCTGTCTGTCGCAAAGAAGCAGATTTTTACAGATTTTTACATTAAGAGATTCTTCTGCAAGACGGCAGTCTTCTATTGTGTTTGCTTCAGGGTGATCTACTCTTAAAAAGGGGATATCCAGTTTTTCTAATATCTCATATACACGCATTTCTTTTGGCAGTCTTTTATCTGAAGGCTTACCCTCATATACCACTAAAAGTTTATTATCATTATTCATTTGAATAACCTTTCCTTATACTTTATTCTTCTTTGGATTTGACAAAATATGCAAGTGCTAACGTAATACCACCGCCGAAAAGCACGTCAGACAAAAAATGTGCTCCGGCAATAATTCTTGATAAACCGACGGCGATTAGCCATATTATTAAAGCTATATATATTAGCGGTTTGAGAAAACTGACTTTTTTGGGCAAAAACTTAAAATAAAATGTGCCGGTAAATATTGCAGCCGCATTTGCGGTATGTCCCGAGGGAAAAGAAAAATATCCGGTTAATCCGTTAATATAATACCAAGGTGTAAATTTTGTGTAATCACCGTTAAGCTGACGAGGACGAATTCTGCCAAATATAAGCTTTAGTCCCCAAATCAGTACAAAAACAAGAACAGCAGCTAAAACGCATTTTGTGGCTGTAGAATAAAAGCGTTCAACTGTTTCTGCGCCAAGGTGATTAACAATAAAGTAGCTAATAAAGCAAAATATAGCAGATAATAATAAAATCGTACATATAGCCAAAGGCACGGATATTTCAAAATAATTTGTAATTTTATAAAAAGTAAACACAGAAGTCCCTGTAGCAAAAATGAAAGTTGCAATAGCTTTATTTTTACTATGCTTTTGTCTGAAGTATGCAGACATAAGCGTAAAATTAAAAGAAGTAAACAAAATTGCAGGAGATTCACCCAATATCTCTAAAATACGGCCATATACAGAGTTCTGATTCATAATCGCAATTGAAATATCAAGGTCGTATATACTTGCAGCTATAACGCCGCAAAACCAAATTATAAAGGCAAAAGAAATAAAAAATAAACTCTTTTTTGTTTTCATAATATAAGATTACGGACGAGCTTTGACTAAAAACAAAGTCTGAACCCGTCCGAATACCTCAAAATTTTAATCAATGGCCGAGAGCGGCAGCGCCGACTATTCCTGCATCATTGCCAAGCTCTGCAATTTTAAGTTTTGCAATTGTTGTGCCGCTAATACTACCGTATGCTTCATTTTTAATAATTTTTTCAAGCGGGTCTGTAAGATAATTTCGCTCATTGCAGATTCCGCCTCCGATAACAAGAATTTCGGGTTGGAATATGTTAACCATATTGGAAAGTCCGCAGGCAAGGTATGATATGTACATATCAACGACCTCTTTAGCAGGACCATCGCCTTGCTTCATACAAGCAAAAGCAGTTTTTCCGCTGACCTTGCCTTCTTTTTCCACATAATCTGTCATAAGGGTAAAAGTTCCGTTTTTCTCACATTCTTCAAGCTTTTCTTTTGTCATATTAATAAGCCCGGTAGCAGAACTGTATGTTTCCCAACAGCCACGTCTGCCGCAAGTGCAAGGTCTGCCGTTGTGCTCAATAACCATATGTCCAAGCTCTCCGCCGGCGAAGTTGAATCCGGAATAGATTTTGCCGTTAATGATAATTCCACCGCCGACACCGGTTCCGAGAGTTACCATAATAACGTCAGATACTCCTTTAGCAGCGCCTGCAACTGCTTCTCCTTTTGCTGCGGCATTTGCATCATTTTCAAGTAAAACTTTTTTTACTGGAATATATTTTTTGAGTGTATCCGATATTTTAAAGTTGTTGAAAGGAAGATTGTTTGCATATACAACTGTCCCGTTAATTGGGTCAATCGAACCGGGAGCAGCTATACCTGTATATTCTATATCGTCAAATGTAATTTCTGCTTCGCTTACAAGTTTTGCCGAAAGATCAGCCATATCCTTGATTATTTCTTCAGCAGAGCGCTCAGCTTTTGTGGGAACACTGCCTTTTTTGATAATTTCATAGTTTGAATTTACAATACCGATGGCAATATTTGTGCCGCCGAGGTCAATGCCAATGTAATACATAATTGTTTCCTTTCATAACTTGAACATTACTAATAATTGTTAAATAATACACATATTTATTATAATGTATTTTTAAA
>JAZNAB010000115.1:0-2288 GCA_045586285.1 Candidatus Flemingiibacterium sp.
TATTTCAGAAGAATTCTCTGCGATCTCATAGGTAAATGGGTAGAAAACGGCGAATATCCTCTTGATATTGATGCACTGGCAGAAATAGTATTTGATATATGCTATAACAATACTAAACGTTATTTTGGCTTCTGATATGGATAAAAAGAATTTAAAAAAACGGCGGATGGCGATTTTTGTCGCCATTGCCGTTATAATTACAATTGTTGGAATATTTGTGATGAATTTACCGGAAAGCACTGAAGTTGAAAAACAAAAAAAAGAAACAACTCAGCGCATAAGTCTATGGGATCCCGACTATGAAACTGATATTTTCACCCTGCAGCGTTGGCTAAGTAAAAATCGATACTTAACTTATAAAGATGGCGGTGTTTCAATTACAATCACTAACGGTCGGTATTCTGAATACGGTGATACGGTTGACTTTATGGCAAGATACTTTGATGCTCTTATGCACGGAGATGCCGATCTCGTAAATAGCTTTTACAGTAAAGAGTATTTCGAAAAAAACAAGCCGTTTGAAAATATCACTATGCAAAAAATTTATGATATGACTATTGAATTTCTTAAAAGGACCGACTCAAAAGTCAATGGAATAAATGCAACGATATACGTCTACAGAGTTACCTATAAAATCCTTGAAAATGATGGTACTTTCAGAAATGATCTTGTAAGTGATGCAGAAAAAGCTCAATTCTACAGCATTGTCGATTACGGCTCCAAAATGGAAATTTCAGATGTATCATATGTTTTCCCAAATTAAATATAATAAAAAGGCTGAGTCTTAAGCTTAAAAAAGCAGGTGACTCAGCCATTTTCATTGTATAAATTAAATATTATTTATCAAGCAGTTCGTCGATAAAATATGCACAGGTTTCAGCTGTTTTATGGTTATGGTCAGTTACGGTTAGGCGAATATATCTATCCTTATCACGAACATCAAATTCGGTTTCCGTGAACACTTCGCCCTCCTTAGCATAATTACATTGGCAGCGGCGGAATCCGCAGGTTATTGCAATTGAATAAGCTGGCGAACATTTTATATGTACTTTTCCGTCTTCATAATACAGCTCTTTTATTTCCGGCCCCATTGATGCATAGCAGTGGCGATTCATAAGGGCGTCGATTATTGCTGAATATTCAAGCTTTTCAGCCTTTATCATAGTCCATACGTCAAAGCCTCGCTGCAAATCTCTCTCGTGATGGGGCGGTTCATTATGATGGTCGTCGCCGCCAGTAATAAACAGGCGCTGTCCTGAACGAAGCAGATCATCATATACAACAGGACAATAATCGTGATAACCGGACTGAATTCCGCTGGTATTATACATTTCAAGGCCGGCAAGTCCTTTGTAATTCATATAATCATTATAGTTCTGTCTTGACCATACGGGGTGATTGAGAACCACTATAAAACCAGATTCATTTGCGGCAGTAATCATCTCATTTATACATTCAAAACTATATTCTCTTGTTTTTCCGGGATCGTTAACATCAAAGCAAATCTTATCCTTATATTTTTCATACAGCGCTCCAGAAAGCTTATCTGAATATGATGTACGATAGAAATAAGGCTGTTTGTTGTGCGGTGTTTTTGAGAATGTGTTCATATGAAGATTTTTTCGATTTCCAAGGTTTGTATCAGTGAGTGCCTCGGTATTATCCATTTCAAAGCCGAGGATTGTGAGAAAATTTTCATCATTAAGATCGGAATGATCTACAAGTACGTCGTGGTCGGTAAATGATACGATCTGAAATCCTCTGTCAACATACTTTTTTTTCATTTCCGAAGCCGGAATGTTACCGTCAGAACATTCGGTGTGACAATGAAGATTAGCTTTGTAGAATTTTCCCGTATTTGGAAGTAGATATTTACGCATTGTTTTGCTCCTTCTGGTTTACAATTTACCGAAAACAGATGCAAGCTGTGTACTAATTGCTACACAGCTTGTGCATCTATATCGGTTAAATTCTCTCCTGCCCATATATATTCTTTATAGATAGAAATATCAGGATACACTATATTAAAAGTTTTTCATAATTGTTGGGAGCAATTCCGGCAGGATAATTGGCAGCCTGTGTCGGTGTCGGTTGATTTTTCTGTATCTTTTCCGCCACCGTTACTACATGCGGTTAATCCTAACATCATCACTGCTAAAAGTAATGATATAATCCTCTTAGCTCTTTTCATAGCAACCTCTCAACAAATTATAATAATTAATTAATATCCGTGGTAAGTTCTAACGGTATATTGTAATTTTTCAATAAGGGCTTCAACTTTTGGCTTT
>JAZNAB010000116.1:0-3791 GCA_045586285.1 Candidatus Flemingiibacterium sp.
CAAGTTCTTTAATGCGCCGCTTGGATTTCTCAATGTTTTGCTTCATATTACGGATTGCCGTTTCTCTGCCGAGTGTGTTTTGCTTTGCAAACAAGTAAAGAAATACCGGCTCAAACTCCTGCACATATTTTGCTACCTTCCGTATGGTATCAAGCACCAATTCTTTGAGTACAGAATCACGGATAAAATGGATGGTGCAGGCACCTCTGTTTTCCTTGTATTGAGAACAACGATAAAACTCTTTGCCGTCATCAATACTTTTAGAAGCACAGTAGTACAGTTTGGAACCGCAATCGGCACAGTGCAAAAGTCCTGCAAACATACTTGATTTTCCCGTTGCTGAATTGCGGCGGCGATGCTTTCGGAGTTCCTGTACTCTCTCAAAAGTATCTTCATCAATAATCTCTTCTTGGGTGTTGGGTATGATTTGCCATTCTTCTTCGGGAAGATGAATGGTTTTCTTAACTTTGAAGCTGACAAAGGTGCTTTTGAAATTAACGGTGCAGCCCGTGTACTGTCTATTTTCAAGAATGTGCCGAACCGTTACTTGATCCCAACGATACGGATTATCAGGTCGCTTGTTTGTTGCCTTTCTGCCGATACGATAATAATACTCGGTCGGGCAGACGATTTCCTCATTCTCTAAGCGCCGTGCAATTTTCATCGGACCAAGTCCCGCAAGACATAACTCAAAAATATATCGAACAACCTTTGTGGCAGGCACATCAATAATCCATTGTTTTGGATTATCGGGAGATTTCATATACCCGAAAGGAACTGCGGAGGATACACGTTCCCCGTTATCTGCTTTTGACTTCCAAACTGCCTTTATCTTTTTACTTGTTTGCTCAGCATACCACTCGTTGAAAATATTGTAGAATGGCATCATTTCAAGTCCCGTACCCGTATTGGTATTTACGTTCTCTTGAATAGCGATAAAGGTTATTCCAAGTGAAGGATATACCACTTGAGTCAGCCTGCCCATTTCTATGGTTTCTCTGCCAAAACGAGAAAGGTCTTTTACGATAATTGTGCCGATTTCACCATTCTCCGCCATTCTCTGCATACGCTGAAAATCGGGGCGGTCGAAGGTAGTACCGGAAATGCCGTCATCTACAAAAAATTCAGGGTGAAGGTATCCGTGCTCTTTGGCATATTGAGAGAGGATCGCCTTCTGATTGGATATACTGTTGCTCTCGCCGTCACGCCCGTCATCTTGGGAAAGACGGCAGTAAAGAGCAGTAATTTTTACATTATTCTCGGCTTGCTTTTTTGCCATAATAAACTCCTTTCTGTGTAAGCCGAGCATTGCATATTAGGCAAAGCTATTATACAATGCTCGCAACACTTGATACAATTCTGTGGGTTACAGTTCCGTGGACAAAATCAAGTCCTTGAACTGCTGCAATATGGTTTCTTTGCCCTCTATATCGAAATGGGCGGTCACGTCGTAAACCGTGCCGCCGATCTTTTTGGATAAGCAAATCTTTTGCGGAATAGGGATAACAGGTAGCGGTGTTTTTCGTATCGACTGAGTAACCGGAATAACGTATTCCTGCAAATCAATGGGGCGAGTATCATCAACTCGCCCCATTCCTCTAATCGCAAGTACATCCTTAAAATTGATTTTCTGTAACATATATTTCACCTTACCTTTCATCACGGTTTCGCTGACGGATTAAGAACTTGCGGTAATGCTCACAAGCCTTCAAAACAAAATCCTCAGCCTGCTTTGCATTGGCGTTAGGGACATATTGGCGGATGCGCTCCATCGGGACTTTGAACATTTCCCGCTGATTGGCTTTTTCCTCGCTCATAACTGTGGCAATGACTTCGGGGGTCAAACCTTGCTCTTGGCTCATCTTCTTAAAGCGACAAGCCTGCGAGAGTGACGGGGTGCAATCATTCACCTCCATCTGCTCCAAAAGGTCGTACTGTTCCTGCTCGTTCAGATAGGAAAGCTCGACTGCGGGAGTAAAGGAAATGCGCCCGTCATCCACATATTGCAGAATTTCGGGGATAAGGTTGGTAAGACGGATATAGCGTTGAACAGTTTTATAACTGTCGCCCGTGTCTGCACCGATTTGTGCTGTGGTGCGGTTATCATCGGACTTCGGGACAACTTGTCCCGAAGTTAAATCAGTTCTCCATCCTTGGTGCGCCAAAGCCTCCGCTTTCATCTTATAAGCAAAGGCTTTTTCAGACGGTAAAATATGCTCACGCTGAATATTACTGTCTACAAGCAATATCGCAGCTGCATCACGGTCAAGGGAAACAACTAAGGCAGGGACTTCTGTAATCCCTGCCTTTCTGCTTGCCATAACTCGTCTGTGACCGGATATGATCTCATATTCATCTGTGGTGTTCTCCAAGGGGCGGACTATGATGGGAGATACAACGCCGTGCGCCTTAATGCTTTCGGCAAGGGTATCCATTTCCTCATTGTCCTGCACCTTGTAGGGGTGTTTCTCAAAGGGGTGTAGTTTCTCAATAGAGATATTTTTCTTAGTATTTTTCATCGTTCATAACCTCGTTCTTTCTTTTTAATCAAATTATTTCGTTTCATTTCGATATTGCGCTCTTGCTCAAGAAGCTCGTGAATTTTGGGGATGTGTTCCTCGATGCGTTTTACAATATCTCTCTGCTTTCGCAGGGGTGTGATTTGCTTGGTGATTTCTTTTGCCTGCTCTTTCAATGTGGCATCTTCTTCGGGAGTTTTGGCACGGCGGATTTTTAAGCGAACCGCATACCGTTCCTGCTCTAATGCGGTAATTTTTGCAGATAAGTTCTCTTGAAATGACAAAAGCTCCTTTGGCGACTCAATGTGGTTGTCGCAAAGGAGCTTGTATTCCTCAATATATTTATCTAATTTTTGCACCTCTGCCCGCATCAGCGGAGAAAGTGGTCGGTTATGCTTTTCCTCGATATTGTTGCCCGTGCATATTTTCAACAGTTCAATAAACAGAGCAAACAATACTTGCACCGTATCCATACGTTCTAATCGCTGCCACTCGTATTCGATTATGAGCAGGGGTTTTCGCTTATACGGAGCATTATAAATTGTGGTCATAATCTGTCCGACTTGATTTTCACGGCATCGCTGACGTATGCGCTCTTTTGTGTAATCCTCGCCCAAGCTACTGATACGGATTGCACGTTTCCATCCGTCTGCAATCACAGAGGGATGATCGTAATAAAAGTCACGTTCAAAGCGATAACCGAGATTTTTCATACAATACTCGATTTCTTTGAAGCTACCGCTGTTTGCGATGGCTTCATCCACATCCCGCCGCAGTATATCTCTGTGAGTGAGTCTGCCGGACTTCTGCACCCAATTCGCTTTCTTATTACCGTAAAAATGCGTAAAGGGCATTACGAACTTTCCGTGTTCCTTGCAGACCGCATCGGAGATTTGCCGAAGCTCTACGTGGTCACGGATATGGTTTTCAAACTTTCTGCCCGTCTTAAAAGAAACGGAATTTATCACGAAATGATTGTGAATGTTATCCGTGTTAAGATGGGTGGTAACAACTACCTCATAATTTGCGCCCCACATTCGTTTTGCGGTTTCTACACCGATACGGTGTGCTTCAGCGGGAGTGACTTCATTTGTCGCAAAACTCTGATACCCGTGATATGCGACATTGCCGCCAAGTTTTCCGTACCGCCGTTTGGTTGCCATCATACATTGATAGGCTCTCTGCTTCGAACAGTTAATCCCCGACACATACATTGTTTGATCGGTCTTTTGGTCATTCTCCACGTACCGGAGCGCCGCCCACAAGTCCTCG
>JAZNAB010000117.1:0-7046 GCA_045586285.1 Candidatus Flemingiibacterium sp.
AACGGGAGAGGATATAGAAAAACTGCTTTCAGCTTTTGAAAGACAGCCTTTGCCGACTCTCAGCGTTAATACCTTGAAAATAACCGCTGATGAGCTTGTAAAAAAGCTTTTTAGTGAGGGCATTACATATGCCGCCGCAAAGTATTCGGATTTTGGGTTGAGGCTTACAGACGGAAAAATCACCGAATTTATAACTGAACTTATTGATAAGGGATACGTCTATATACAAGACGAGGCATCGCAAATTGCAACCATAGCTGCGGGCGCAAAATCGAAACAGATTGTTATTGATACTTGTGCTTGTCCCGGCGGGAAGAGCTTTTCACTTGCAATTCTTATGAATAACGAAGGTGAGGTTTACAGCTTCGACCTTCACAAAAACAAGCTTTCACTTGTGAAAAAAGGAGCAGACAAACTTGGCATTACAATAATTAAAACCGAGGAGAAAAACGGTACGGTACTTGATGAGGCGCTGATAAAAAAAGCAGACATCGTTTTATGTGACGTGCCTTGTTCCGGGCTTGGAGTTATTGCAAAAAAGCCCGAAATACGCTACAAATCCTGTGATGATTTTGAAAGACTTCCGGAAATACAGTATTCAATTATAAAAAATTCATCAAACTATGTTAAGTCTGGCGGAGTACTTTGCTATTCAACCTGTACTGTCAACCCTGCCGAGAATGGTGAGGTAGTCAAGCGTTTTCTTCTTGAAAACAATGACTTTATACTTGAGGATTTTTTGGTAGGCGGTCTTGAAAGCCAAGACGGTATGCTGACACTTTACCCTCATATACACGAAACTGACGGCTTTTTTGTAGCAAAACTCAGACGCAAATAAGCTTTATTAAATATTTTTACCGGGCCATATGAATGGAAAAGGATATTATGATTTATAAAGTAGATGACAAGGTTGACCTTCTTTCAATGGATATTACCGAGCTTGAAGAATATATGAAAGAGCTTGGAGAGCCTAAATACCGAGCAAAGCAGATTTTTTTAAATATGCATCGTGGAATTGATATATGCGATATGACCGACCTCTCCAAAAAGCTTCGGGAAAATCTGTCACAAAAAGCTTTTGTGGACATTCCCAGCGTTGAGGAAAAGCTTGTTTCAAAGCTTGACGGAACGGTTAAATATCTATTTCTGCTTCGTGACGGAAATATAATTGAAAGTGTTTTTATGCGTTATAAGCACGGTAATACAATATGTATTTCAAGTGAGGTCGGCTGCCCTATGGGGTGCAAATTCTGTGCTTCTACCATAGGCGGACTTGTAAGAAAACTTCGTCCGGCGGAGCTTCTCGGTCAGGTTATTGCCTGCGAGAAGGATATGGGGGAGCGCATATCCAATATAGTAATGATGGGAATAGGAGAGCCGCTTGATAACTATGATAATTCGGTTAAGTTTCTCCGGCTTGTAACAGCTCCCGAAGGAATTAATATCGGAAGCCGCCACATATCTCTTTCTACCTGCGGAATTGTTGATAAAATTGATGAACTTGCAAAGCTTGACTTACAAATTACCCTTTCGATTTCACTTCACGGAGCTGACGACGAAACACGTTCATCAATTATGCCAATAAACAAAAAATGGAATATCAGTTCATTGCTTGATGCCTGCAGACGTTATTTCAGCGTTACGGGCAGGAGAATTTCTTTTGAGTTTACATTGATTCACGGTAAGAATGACTCTCCGGAATATGCAAGACGACTTGCAAGTACCTTAAAAAACGGACTATATAAAAACTCAAAGCCATTTCCAATTCACGTTAATTTGATTCCGGTAAATGAGGTTGAGGAAAGCGGAATGGTTAGTTCAGGTTCACAGGCTGTTAAAATTTTTGCCGAAACGCTTAATTCCCTTGGGATAAATGCAACAGTCAGACGAAAGCTTGGTGCTGATATAAATGCATCTTGCGGTCAGCTCAGACGGGCAAAACTCAAGGAAGATAGATCGGATTGCCGGAACTGAAGGAAAGTTAAAAAAGTATTGAGATTTTATTCTTTTATTTGCCATATATTTGTAATATAATTTTTAATGTAATGTAATAAGTTCAGATTCCATTATGAGAGGAATGATTGTGTTGATAAACTTTTTCGGAAAAAGCGACATAGGTATGCAAAGGTCTGCAAATCAAGATTTCTTCATTATCCGAAACATTTGCAAGAATTCAAGTTTAGCAGTTGTATGCGACGGTATGGGCGGTGCCAAAAGCGGTAATGTTGCAAGTGAGTGCGCAGCCCAAGTCTTTGCGGATTCGGTTGTAAAATATCTCGAAGAGAAGATAAAGGCTGACGGTACGCTTGTGCTTACAAGTAAAGATGCTTGTCTTGTGCTTGATGATGCTATAAGAGATGCAAATATTGCTGTTTATAACAAATCCTTAAGCTCTGAGGATTTTGAGGGAATGGGAACAACCCTTGTCGGCGCGCTTTTCTGCGACGATACTGTGTATGTTATCAATGTTGGCGACAGCAGACTTTATCTTATTTCAAATAATGATATTACACAAATCACACATGACCATTCTTATGTCCAACAGCTTGTAGACAGCGGCACATTAAGCCCTGAGGAAGCACAAAATCACCCGTTCAAAAACCGGATTACCAAGGCTATTGGAATTGCAGATAAGGTTGAACCGGACATATTCTCAGTTGATCTTTCCGAAATTCAGATTTGTTACTTACTTCTTTGCACAGACGGGCTGTCGGGCCTTGTTTCAGAAGAGGAAATATGCTCACTTATTTCTTCTGATATTGATATCGACGTTGTAACTGATATTGAAACCGAACTTTCGGACAAAACCGACAGGCTAATTGTGGCTGCAAACAATGAGGGCGGTACTGACAATATCACAGCGCTCCTTGTAAAAGTTGTAAAGGAGCTTTAATGATGGATATATACGAGAGATATGTTGGTCAAGTTTTTGACAAGAGATACAGAATTTTAAAAGTAATCGGTATTGGCGGTATGGCGGTGGTATTTGAGGCCACTGACCTTTTGATGCGCCGTAATGTTGCCGTTAAAATGCTTAAGGACGATATAAACAATGATGTTCAATCTGTTAAGCGCTTTATAAATGAAAGCAAGGCTGTTGCTATGCTTTCTCACCCCAATATTGTAAATATTTATGATGTATCTGTTAAAGAAAGTCTTAAATACATTGTAATGGAGCTTGTTGAGGGTATTACTCTTAAGAATTATATAAATAAAAAGGGCGTTTTGAGTTACCGAGAGATTATTTCTATCGTTGAGCAAATTCTTCTTGCCCTTGATCACGCTCATCAAAAGGGAATTGTACATCGTGACATAAAGCCTCAAAACATAATGATGCTTAAAAACGGTGTTATAAAGGTTGCAGACTTCGGTATTGCGAAGCTTCCCAATGCAGAAACCGTAACTATGACCGATAAGGCAATCGGAACTGTATTTTATATTAGTCCGGAGCAGGCAAGTGGAAAAACAATTGATCGCAGGAGCGATATTTATTCTCTTGGTGTTACAATGTACGAGATGGCTACGGGCAAACTGCCTTTTGTAGCTGACAGTCCTGTAACCGTTGCGATTATGCAGGTTAAAAATCGACCTCAGCCGCCAAGAGAGATAAATCCCGCACTTCCGATAGGACTTGAACAGATTATTCTCAGTGCAATGGAAAAGAGTCCAGATAATCGTTTCCAATCCGCTTCGCAAATGCTTCGTCATATCGGACAAATCAAGAATAATCCGGGCATAGTTTTTAAAATCCCGAAAACATCTGAAAATTTAAGCGGTTTTTCCGGCGCAAACGGAAAAACTCTTCCTAATAATGTTAAAAAACTTACTCCGAGAAGACGTTCAAGCCGTTCAATGTTCCCTGTAATAGCGGGGGTGGCAAGCTCTTTCCTTATTGTTTGCTGTATAAGTGCAGTAGTAGTGCTGACAAAGCTTTTTGATGTTACTGCATCGGATAATTCAAAACAAATCATTATACCGAACTTTATTGACAGTATATACAGTGAGGAGTTTGTTTCAACATTACCGGAAGATTATTACGATATAGAAATCGAATATGTTTACGGAGATGAGTACGAGAGAAATGTAATCATAGCTCAAGATCCGCTTCCGAATGAAAAACGAAAGATTATTCCCGGCAAGCAGAAATGTAAGCTTACGATTAAGGTTTGCTTTGGAGCTGAAACCTGTGAGCTTCCCGACTTTTGCTATGATGATGCACGAGATGCGGCAATTGAGCTTAGAAAGCTTGGACTTATTCCTATTGAATCAAAGGAAAAGCACGAATATATCAGCGAGGGATATGTTATTCGCACAGAGCCAGAAGCAGGTACAATCCTTAAACGAGGCGACAGTGTAACAATAGTCATAAGCAGCGGACAAGATATTGAGTATATCGAGATGCCGAAATTTGTTGGACTTAGCGAAACTGAGGCGATGCGCCTTTTAAAATCAAGCGGTCTTGAGCTCAGACATATTACAAAGGTTAATTCAACAACTGTTCCTGCAGGATATATCATAGAACAAAGCAGAGCTGAAGGGGCACAAACACCTTTAGGCACTAAGATTGACCTTGTATTAAGTCTTGGGCCGAATACTCCCGAAACAAAGCCTCCCGAAGATAATAACGCAGGGGATACCACAAATATGTGGGATGATTATTGGTTCGGTTTTTAAAAAACATTAAAGACGGTAGGATATATGGAGATTAAGCTAAAAGGCAAGTTAATAAAAGGAGTCGGCGGACTTTATGCTATTCGTATTGGAAAAGATGATTCAAAGCTTTTGAAAGAATCAGGCATTGAACTATCGGATGATACAGTTTTTTGTAAAGCAAGAGGTGTGTTTCGTCACGATAAGCTGACACTTTTGGCGGGAGATGAAGTGCTTCTTCGGATTGATACCGAACTTGCAACGGCTGACAGCGGAGAAAATGACTTAACAAACGGTGCAAACAATGCGCTTGCAGGAGTTATGATTGATGAGGTTTTACCGAGGAAAAATGAACTGATAAGACCCCCTATGTCAAATCTTGATATTCTTTTTGTGGTTTTTGCTGCAGAAAAGCCGACGCCAGATCTTTTAACCATAGACAAGCTTATGACTATAGCAGAGTATAAATCTATAGAGCCGGTGATTATTATTACAAAAGCCGATATTGCTCCTGAGTTAGCAGAAAAATATGCCGACATTTACATAAGGTGCGGTTTTTCTGTGTTTGTACAGGGTATTTCTATTGACAGCGGAGAGCTGGAAGCATTTATTTTTAAAAATGCAGACAAGCAATCTGCTTTTGCAGGTGCTTCTGGTGTTGGAAAATCAACACTATTAAACAGACTTTTCCCATCGCTTAATCTTGAAGTGGGAGAAATAAGTCATAAAACCGCAAGGGGACGTCATACTACAAGGCATATTGAGCTTTATCCGCTTTCAAAACAATTTGGTGAATCGGCTACAGGGTATCTTGCAGATACTCCCGGCTTTGGAATGCTTGACTTTTTGCAGTTTGACTTTTATAAGAAGCAGGACTTGCCATATGTTTTCAGAGAATTTGAACCTTACATCTCAGAGTGTAGATATACTAAATGTACACATACAAAAGAGGAAGGCTGTGCACTTCTTGAGGCTGTTAAAAGAGGGGAAGTACCTTCTGAGCGTCATAAGAGCTATCTCGAATTTTATGAAGTTTTAAAAAACAAACACGATTGGAATAAAAAATAAGTATGTAAGTTAGTGCTTACCGTAGCTTTAAGTCGGCACTAACAAAATGTGGTCCAACTGCATATATTTATAGTGAGCTCATAAAAGCTTATAACAATCCCTTGCCGATTAATTCGGCGGAATGGAGATTTTTGTGAAAATCGTTGTTGTAAAATCCCCGAAAATATTTATTCCTCTACTTAAAAAGATTTTTGGTATAAAATCCAAATAAGAAAACAATCCTCCCATTATTTTGGGAGGATTGTTTCTATAAAAATCTTGCAAGATTATCAGCAGTGGATTTTTCAAAATCAACCATATCAGTTGCGAGATCTTTGATTTTACCCGAGGGGTTTACGTGATTTAATTGCTTTTCGATGTTTATAATACCCATAGTTGCGCCGTTTATCATCATCTCTGCTATATGAGATGAGGTGGTGTCAAGCATTGTATTGAATGCCATACCAACCTTGCTTCCGAGTTTAGCGGAAATACTGGGTTCTTTGGGTTTTAACCCATAATCTGAAAGTAGGTCTGCAGCTCTTTCAGAGAATTCCCTGTATCTTTCGTGTTCGCTTCTCATTTCGGCACGAAGAGAAGGATTTTTGACCTTGTCGATAAGATTTACAAGTGAATCTCCGCCCATTACGGCGTTTTTGTAAAGCTCATTCAACATAGTTTCTTTTTTATCCATATTAATCTCCATTTTATAAAAATATTGATATAAAGAAAATTCGCAGACAAGCGTCTGCGAATTTATTATTTGCAATAAAAAGTTTTTTATTTAAGGTCAGCAAGATCGTATGGGGTATTCTGGTAAACAAAATAATTAAGCCAATTTGAAAAAAGCAGATTTGCGTGACCTCTCCACACGTTTGGCGGACGTTTTTCGGGATTGTTTTCCGGAAAATAATTATAAGGAATTTCAATTTCAAGTCCCTTGTCTAAATCTCTGAAATATTCTTTAGAAAGAGTATCAAAATCATATTCGGAATGTCCGGTTATAAAGAGCATACGTGCATTTTTTGCAGCAATAATGTATGGACCAGCCATATCGCTCTTTGCAACAAGCTCAAGGTCTTCAACTTTTAGAATTTCTTCTTCGTATATTCCGGTATGACGAGAATGAGGAGCATTAAAAAACTCATCAAATCCCCGTACAATAGGATGATTTGGACATAGCGCATAGTGACTGTAAATTCCAAACATCTTCTTGTCAAGAGAATGTTTTTTAACTCCGTAATGATAAAATAGACCTGCCTGTGCTGCCCAACATATATGAAGAGTTGAAAATACGTGGGTTTTTGACCATTCCATAATTTCACAAAGTTCTTCCCAATATTCAACCT
>JAZNAB010000118.1:0-1965 GCA_045586285.1 Candidatus Flemingiibacterium sp.
GTAGTTACAATATTGGATGTTGGGTCGTCAGCTGGGTGTTGTACCGGAGTAAAATCGTATACATCATATTCTCTTGGTACAACTATAATTCCGCCGGGGTGCTGCCCTGTAGTCCTTTTAATTCCAACACAGGTTTCAACAAGACGGCTGATTTCGGCTTTGTTTAATTTCTTTTGGCGTTCTTCAAGATATTTTAGAACGTATCCATAGGCAGTTTTAGCTGCAAGAGTGCCAAGAGTACCTGCACGGAACACATTTTCAGATCCAAAAAGCTGTTCCGTATACTTATGAACTTTTCCCTGTACTTCACCTGAGAAATTAAGGTCAATATCAGGGGATTTATCGCCATAAAAACCTAGAAAGGTTTCAAAAGGAATATCGTGGCCGTCACCGACAAGCTTTGAATTGCAATGGGGACAGTTTTTATCGGGGAGATCAAAACCTGAGCCAACAGAACCGTCAGTAATAAATTCACTGTATTTACAGTTTGGACAGTAATAGTGAGGCGGAAGAGGATTAACCTCAGAAATACCCGACATAGAGGCAACGAATGAAGATCCGACCGAGCCTCGTGAACCAACAAGATAGCCTTGCTCCTCACTATATTGTACAAGCTTTTGTGCAATCATATATAGCACGGCAAAACCGTGTTTAATAATAGACGTTAACTCTTTATCAAGTCTTGAAGAAACAATTTCCGGAAGCGGATCACCGTAAAGGGCTTTTGCCCTGTCCCAGCACCTCTGTTGAAGCTCTTCCTCGGCACCTTCAAGATTTGGAGTGTATGTTCCTTTGGGTATTGGCCGTACATCTTCAATCATATCAGCGATAAGGTTTGTATTTGTTACAACGACTTCATAAGCGGCTTCTTTGCCGAGATATTCAAATTCCGCAAGCATCTCGTCTGTTGTGCGAAAATATATGCCAACATCTCTGTCTGCATCTGAATATTTTTGACCTGCAAGAAGAATTTTTCTTGTAATCTCATCGTTTTTTTCAATAAAATGAGCATCACAGGTAGCGCAGACAGGCTTACCAAGCTTCTTACCAAGCTCATAAATTTTAATATTAATTTGTTTCAGCTCATCAATGCTTTTTACAAGCTCTTTTTCAAGCATAAATAAATTATTACATAAAGGCTGAATTTCAAGGTAGTCATAGAATGAAGCTATTTCTTCGATTTCAGATTGAGATTTTCCGCCAAGAATAGCCTGATATAGTTCTCCGGCTTCACAAGCTGAACCAATAATCAGTCCTTCACGGTTTTCAGCAATAAGGGTTTTAGGAGTCCTCGGAACTCTGTGAAAATAATTTAAATAGCTTTTAGAAATTATTTTATATAAATTCTTAAGGCCGGTAGTGTTTTTTACAAGTAAAATCTGATGATAAGAACGAAGCTTTAAAGGGTCAGCTTTTTCGGACATTAATTGCCGCATTTCCTTTAAATTGGAAGAGCCCTCGTTTCTGAATTTTGAAAAAAGACAGATAAGAATTTTAGAAAGAATTTCAGCGTCATCACAAGCCCTGTGGTGATTGAATTCTTCAAGTTTAAAATATTTTGCAAGAACATCAAGCTTGTGCTTCTTGAGTTCTGGATTAACATATCTTGACATAGCAACTGTGTCAATGTATGGGTTAGTAAATTCAATATGATTTTCAGTTGCAACCTTTCTGATGAAGGAAATATCAAATCCGGCATTGTGGGCAACTAAAATACGTTTACCTGCAAATTCAAGAAATTGCTCTACTGCTGTCTTGTTGTCCGGAGCATCTTTAACCATTTCATCGGTTATACCCGTCAGTTCAGTTATATTTTCCGGAATATGTTCACCCGGGTTTGAAAATGTATTAAATCGGTCAATTACTTCGTTGTTTTTTATTAGAACTGCTCCAATTTCCGTAATATTACAGTTTGAAGCAGAAAGGCCTGTGGTTTCAATATCGAAAACACAGTATTCACCATTA
>JAZNAB010000119.1:0-8069 GCA_045586285.1 Candidatus Flemingiibacterium sp.
GCGGAGGATAAATATGAAAAGACTAATTGCAGCTTTATTATTAAGTATGCTGGTATTTATAACTATATTTCCAAGTGCGGCTGTGTCGGCTTTGACAAGGGATACCTCTTTTGAGGAAGAATTGGCGACAGACCTTAAAGCTCTTGGTTTATTCAGAGGCGTTTCCGAAACAAATTTTGATTTAAATCGTGCGCCAACCCGTATTGAAGCTTTGGTTATGCTTATTCGTGTTCTCGGAAAAGAACAAGAAGCTTTAAACGGCAATTGGGAGCATCCCTTTACAGATGTTCCGAATTGGGCGGATAAATATGTTGGTTATGCATATGAAAATGGCTTGACAAACGGAATATCAGCAACAGAATACGGTGTCGGTAATGCTTCATCTGTGATGTATTTAACTTTTGTACTAAGAGCACTTGGTTACTCTGACAAAGGGGGAGCAGATTTTAATTGGGATAATCCGTTTTCACTTTCAATGAGCTGCGGAATTATTCCCGAATGTGTTGATACTGAAAATTTCTGGCGTGCTGACGTTGTTTCGGTATCCTATGCAGCCCTTCCTGCCTATCTGAAAGGTAGCAGTCAGACTCTTGCTGAAAAGTTAATTGATGCAGGAGTGTTTTCAAAGGAACAATATGAATTAAGCTACAATACAAAGGCGTTTAAGAACTCAACATCAGAAAATGTTACTGAGAAAACCAAGCTTTCGGCAACTGAAATTAACAATCAAGCACTGAAATATGTTGGAGAAATTACTATATTTAATAAAGACGGAAAGGAAATCGGACTCGGAACAGGATTTATTTACAGCGAAGACGGTAAAATAATAACCAATTATCACGTAATAGACGGAGCTTGTTCTGCTAAGTTCAGTATTGGCGATCAATCATACGATATACTTGGCGTTTTGGCTTATGATAAAAAAATCGACTTAGCGGTATTAAAAATTGACGGTACCGGTTATGATTTTGCAAAAATATCAAAAGACGATATTGCTGTCGGCTCTACTGTATATGCAATCGGCTCTTCAAGAGGAATGACAAATACATTCTCCCAAGGCATTGTTACATATTATAATAGGGTGGTAAATGAGGTTAGTCATATTCAGCACGACGCTTCAATAACCAACGGAAACTCTGGCGGGCCTTTAATAAATGAGTATGGAGAGGTCGTTGGTGTAAACACGTGGGGAATAGATGAATCGCAAAATCTCAATTTTGCGGTGTCAACAAGAGAACTTGACAACTTAGTCTTTGATGGGTTAATGGGCTTTGAAGAATTTAGCCGGATTACATTAACCTCATATGATTACTTGCTTGATTGGCTGTTAGAGAACTATAATAATTCGGAGAGCAATATTTTTGCTTTTGAAGACGGCGGCAGCGACTATTTTATCGGAATTGCTTATTATACTGATTTTAATATGCTTTATATTGCAAACGGTTATACTCTTGACAATAAAGATGAAACTATTTTCACCTTAGTGTTGGCGGAAGACACGTCGGAGTATTTATACTATGCATCATACAGCAATGAAAACCACGAAAACAGAACACTCGGATATCTAAAACCGGACACATTTACCCCAAATGAACCATTGAGCTATTATTCACATTTGGGCGGCGAATGGACAGAGGAATCACTGATGATAACTTATCAGGAGAGCGCTGTACTTTTGATAGAGTGGTTTGAAACCTTTCTTGAAGAAATAAATATCGGAATAACAATAGAGGATTTCGGGTTTACAGTTTTTTCAAACCAGGGCGATAATACAAACAACTAAGGGATAAAAGCACTGTTTTTCAAGGTATATAAAAGTAAAGCCTGACTGTCTAAAGCGTCGGGCTTTTTATATGAGCTGTTGCAAAAAACTTTCTATTATGATATAATAAATTTGATAGGGGATGTTTTATTGAATATTACAATTAATAAAGCCGAAAAAGGCGACTATAAAATAATAAAAAAGCTGTTTTTAAGCGCATTTCCGCCTGAAGAACGGCCGCCGTTTATATTCCTTAAAAAGCGTTCTCTTGATGGCAGATGCGATATGCTTACAATAAAAAACGAAAATAGTTTTGCAGGTTTTGCAAGTGTTTTGTGCTTTAGGGATATGGCGTATCTTTTTTTATTTGCTATTGAGGAGGATTGCCGTGGCAACGGTATTGGAAGCCGTGTTCTTGAGCTTATAAAAGAAAAATATAAAGACAAACGTATTTTTCTCGCAAGAGAGGTGCTTGATGAGAGTGCCGAAAATTATATCGATAGAGTTAGACGCCGTGGCTTTTATATGAGAAACGGTTTTTATGACCTGCCCGGCAAGATTAAAGAGGCAGGAGTTGTTTATGATATTATGGGAACAGGAAAAGGCGTAAGCTCAGACGAATATAAAGAAATTATGCAAAATTTTCTCGGCAGAATTTTTTTCAAGTTTGTCGATGTCTGTTTGATTGAGGATTAATATTTAAAATTTCCACACTAATAAAGGGGGGAGATTTTATGGTTGATGAAAATAAAAACAAGCATCCCAAAAAACAAAAGCCAATAGGAGCTGACGGACATCGCAGCAGAATGCGTCATCGGCTTATGACAACGCCGTTAAATGAATTTGAGGAACGAGATGCTATAGAAATGCTTCTCTATCATAGTATCAAAAGACGGGATACCAGGGATATTGCCGTTAATCTTATGGAAAATTTTGAAAATAATGCGACAAACATTATATTAACTCCATATAAGCAATTGACGAAATATGATGGTATAGGCGAGTCAAGCGCAACTCTTTTGAGCCTGGTCGGAAGAATTGTACAAACAAGCCTGAAGCCGAAAATTGATTTAAGACCTACTTATACAGAATCCGATTTGATTCGGGAGTTGTTTTTATCTATTTGGGATAATGTTTTAAATGATGAGCTGTGGGCGGTTTGCTTTGATGATGAAATGCACGCAAAAGATATAAGAATACTGTGTAGCGGCAAAGATTTTGGAGATTATCAACATATGTTATATGAAATATGCAGATTTTGCTCTGTAAATAACTCATATAAGGTAGCTTTGGCGAGATTCTCCTGCCTTGATAACAGTTATCCTATGAAATCTGATTTTGAGCTTTGTGTTGAAGTCAGGAAAATTTTCAGGTTTTTAGGATATACATTATGCGATCATTACATTACAAGTTATGAAAAATGCGACAGTATTTTAAATATGGTAATATAGTTTATCGGTTTTCTTATCAAAAAGTAAAGATGCTATAAATATCAAAGGAGCAGAGAATACTCTCTGCTCCTTGTTTAATAATACTAAAGGGAAATTTTTACCAAACAATAACTCTCTTAGACGGTGCAAGATACATTCCGTCTGTTTTCTTAACCTTAAAGGTTTCATACCATTCGGGGAAGTTTCTCGGTGTCATATTAGCACGGAGATATGCGGGACCGTGAACATCAACCTTAAGTAAAAGCGCCTGATATTCCGGTTTTGCTTTCTGACACCAAACTCTAGCCCAGTTGGAGAAATATTCTTCAAATGAAACATTCTTTGAGTTTGACATAATGTCAAGCGTAACTGCCATACCGCCATTGTCGGCAATGTTTTCGCTTACTGTGAATTTGCCGTTAACTGTGCCCCAAGGAAGCTCTATGCCGTCAAACTCCTTAATCATAGCTTTAATCTTTTTGTTGAATTTTTTCTCGTCTGCTTTTGTCCACCAATTATTGAGGTTTCCAAGCTCGTCGCACTTAGCACCGTTTGAGTCAAAGGCATGTGAAATTTCGTGTCCGATAACCGCACCGATGCCGCCGAGATTTTCACTTCTTGTCTGCTTGATTGAATAGAAAGGAGCTTGAAGAATAGCCGCCGGGAAAGTGATATCGTTTACAAAAGGATCATAGCAGGCATTTACCATATGGCCGGGCATTGCCCAACGTGTGCGGTCAACATCTTTGCCGAGCTTTGCGAAATTGTCTTCCATTATGATGCGCTTTATTGAATATACAATGTCGTAAAGAGATTTTGATTTATCAAATACAAGCTTGTCGTAAATTGCCTCAATTCTGTCGGGATAACCCATTTTGATACCTATTTTGGATAGCTTGAGAATAGCTTTGTCTTTTGTTGCCTGCTCCAGAATATCATTGTTTGAAATTCTCTTTTGGTATGTTGCAATTATTTGCTTAACGATGTCAATAATATCAGCTTTAGCAGCCTCTCCAAAGTATTTTTCGCCATAATAAAGGCCTATGGGTTCTCCATAAATGCTTGATGCTAACTGATATGCAAACTTCTCCGGTGCGGAAGCAGAGGTGATTCCGGAAAGCGCTCTGTGGAATGCACCGCCAAGATCACGCAGTTCCTCGGAGAGAAGCGAACAACCGTTAAGAAGTGTGCAAACGTATGCCCATTTCTTATACATCTCAAACGTATCTTTATTAAATACCTCTTTGAAATTCTTAAAATATCTCGGCTCTGCAACAATAATTACTTCGGGTACGTATCCAAATAGATCAAGGAGAAGTTTCTTTAAATTAAGCGGCTTAACCATTCCTGATACTCTGCCGGTTTTCATCGGATTGTATATCTTAACATATTCTGACCATTCTTCACGGCTTTTAACGTATTTTGCTATAAGGGCATCGAATGCTATTGTATTATCAAGGTAAGAAGCTATCTCCTTTTCGCTGTGTCCCGCAATTGCAAGTACTTGTCCTGCAATGTTTCTCCACATAGAGAGAAGTCCGTTTCTTTGCTCTTCCATTGCTTCACTGTAATATGTGGTATCGGGAAGAATTACACTAGGACCTTGAATCATAACACAATGGTGATTTGTGTCCTTCATATCAGGCTCAATTGCAATATTGATTGGCATTTCAATACTCTTAAAGATAAGCTCTTTTGCGTGAAGATTGTATCCACGAAGGGTATTTAACTTTTTGAGAATAGCTAAATTTTTAAGGGCGGGTTTAATTCCGTGCTTTTTCTTCCTTTTTATATCCTTTGCATAGGTGAAGAGGGTGCAGGCTCTTGCGAGATAGTCGTTTGGATATTCGCCGCTCTTGCACATAGTATTTAGCTCGTTAATCATCAATTTTTCGACATCTTCATTTAAACTTGCAAAACCGCCGGCAACAGGCATATCATCGGGAATTACAAGCTCCTCAAGTTTTTTTTGATTTACATAAGTGTACAAATCATCTTGAATTCGTATCTTTTCCATAATTATCTCCTTTTTTAAAAAACAATATAATCTTCCATAAAAAACAAAAGTAAACGGAAAATCTTAATTAATTTTGTTATTTTTATTATATCATAAAAAAACCATTTTGTAAAGAGAGAAAGCAAAGGGGAATATATTGATTACCCCTTTTTTACTTAGAAAAAATCTAAAGATAATAATTGTTTTAATATGAGGTCTTTTAGACTTTACAAAAATTAGTTTTTATGATATAATTAAAAAAATGCAATTTATATGGAAGATGGCAATTTCCATTTTTCAAAACATTAAATACCGAAAGGATGTTTAATAAATGAAAACAGCACACGATATTTATAACGTAATAATGGAATGTTTTGATTTAAGCGTGGAATTTCTCATTTTAATAATAGAGCTTATCGGAACATTTGTATTAATGTATGCGATAATCTCTGCATTTATAGGACTTATTAAAAATAAAGAACACATTCGCTTAAATTTAGCAGAAGGAATAGCATTTGCGCTTGAGTTTAAGGTGGGTGGAGAATTGCTTCGTACTGTAATTGTACGTGATTTTGAAGAACTTTTGGTTCTCGGTTCGATTATTGCCTTAAGAGCGGCTCTTACTTTCCTTATACAGTGGGAAATCCGCATAGAGAAAAACAGTCAAAAACAAAAGCTTGAAAGTAGTATTAAGAAGGATTAACCTCCGCTTTTTGATTATTTAATATAGGATTATATTTGGAGGACAGGAAAATGTTTAAAAGATTTGGCACGATGGTTGACTGCTCAAGAAATGCAGTGCCGAAAGTCAGCACGCTAAAAAAATGGATGGATATTACTTCTGATTTAGGGTACAACTCCTTGTTTTTATATATGGAGGATACATATGAAGTTGAGGGACATCCGTATTTTGGATATGGCCGTGGCAGATACTCGGAAAAAGAGCTGAAGGAAATCGATTCATATGCCAAAAATAAAAATATGGAGGTTATTCCCTGCATACAAACACTTGCGCATCTTAACGGCATTTTTCATTGGAAAGAATATTTGGAGTTCAGGGATTGCGACGAAATCCTTCTCAGCGGAGATGACAGAACCTATGAGCTTATAGACAAAATGTTTGCATCGTTATCAAGGTGTCTTACGTCAAAAAATGTAAATATCGGCCTTGATGAAGCCCATATGATAGGTAAGGGCAAATACTTTGATATTCACGGCGCCGAAAACAGACTTGATATTATGATAAAGCATATAAATCGAGTTTCGGAAATTGCCAAAAAATACGGTTTTACATTAACAATGTGGTCAGATATGTTTTACAGGCTTATTGCCGGCGGAGATTACTATAATATTGATTTGAAGTTTGACTCCTCAATCAAGGAATTAATCCCCGACAATGTTGAGCTTGTATATTGGGATTATTATTCATCGGACGAAGAGCGCTATGAGAAAATGATTACATCTCATAAAAAGCTAAGCGATAATATTTGGTTTGCGGGCGGACTGTGGAAGTGGAGCGGTTTTGCTCCCAGCAATAAATTCAGTATTGCAGCAAACAGAGCGGCACTTAAAAAATGTGCAGAGCATAATGTTGAAAATGTTATGCTTACATTATGGGGTGACGACGGTGCGGAGTGTTCACTTTTCTCAACTCTTCCGTCACTTTATTATTCTGCTGAATTTGCAAAAGGAAATTATGATGAAGAAAAGATAAATCAGGGATTTGAGAATAAGTTTGGAATTTCTATGAATGATTTTCTTCTTGCAGACCTTACAGGAGGAAGCGACAGGACAAATCCAAGCAAATATATTCTTTATAACGACCTTCTTTTTGGACTTATGGATACTACAATTGACAGTAAAGTAACTGATGACTATAAGGCTCTTTCCGAAAAGCTTTGCACTCTTACCGAAAACTTGGAATGGGGCTACATATTTGACTGCTTCAAAAAGCTTTGCGACGTAATTGCCCTTAAAGCCGAAATGGGTATTAAGCTTCGTGAGGCGTACAAGGCAAAGGATAAAAAAGAATTGTCAAGACTTTGTTTTGAATGTGTTCAACTTAAAGATAAGGTTGAAATCTTTTACGAAGCATTTAAAAAGCAGTGGTTTTCTGAAAATAAGCCTTTTGGATTTGAGATACAGGATATTCGTATCGGCGGAGTAATTAAGAGAATTGAACACTGTATTTCAAGAGTTAATCAATATCTTGCAGGTGAAATTGATATTATAGATGAATTTGAAGAAACGCTGCTTGATATAACAGGCCAGGCTGAAAACGGAACCAAAAGATATATTATGTATAATAATTATGTTTATAACGCATCGCCGAATGTTGTCGGACATAACATAATACATATGTAAGCACATATTTAACTGTAGACACTAAAATGAGTCGCCTCTCATATACTTGATATGAAAGGAGGTGAGCTTTGTGTGTTGTTGTAAATCAAGTTGCACTTATGCCGCTATTATAATAGGCTTTATAGCAGGAATTATCCTTGGTATTCTTTGCGCTCTCGGTTTTGTATCTATAGGTATAGTATTTTGGGTATATCTCGTTTTTGGAGTGCTTGGCACTTTACTTGCACCGATATACGCTTCTTTACTATGTGACAGTGATGGGGATCTGTGCTTTTACAAATATCGTGGACTATATTTAACCGCAACCATAGGAACTGTAATCACATCTGCAATTGGACTTTTAATTGCTCCAGTTGCTTCTTTGACAGTTATTTCAATTGTGGTTGGTGCGGCAACCTTGTTTTTTGTAATGGAATTAGTTACTGCAGTATGCATTTCCGAATGTATTTGCGGTAAATAAATTTTTTATAGTATTTGTGCAATATTTGTCGTCATAGATTATGGATAATAAAATCAA
>JAZNAB010000120.1:0-8044 GCA_045586285.1 Candidatus Flemingiibacterium sp.
TTTTTAAGTGTATTCAAAAATTTTTCACCCAGCAGTGTCAGCTCGCCGCCGATTACGATATCTGAAACAGGATAAATAGAGAAAATATTATTTAAAGCAGTGACTAAAATTTCCGCTTTTTCATATATTACGTTAGATACCCCGGCATTACCGGTTTTATATTCATTACAAAGGTCTAAAAAGCTAATTCTATCCTTTTGAATATATTTTTTTGAATCCTCTAAAATAGAATCGGTGCAAATATATCTTTCAAGACACCCCCGGCTTCCGCAGATACATTCTCTGCCCCTGACATCAATACTCATATGACCGATTTCACCGGCACGCCAACTCCCGCCAGTCAATACCTGCCCGTCAAGAATTACTCCAGCTCCGACACCCGTTTTAGAACCATAAATATAAATATAACTTTCAGGCATATCCGAATAAAAACGTTCTCCAAATGCAAAGCTGTCAGCGTGGTTAATTGTAATTACATTGTGGCCGGAAACATCCTCTATATAATCAATAAAATTAGCGGGTGAAACAACATTTATCGATGAAGACATAAATATGTTATTTTTATTGATATTTCCGGGAAGTATCAATAATATGTCTGAGAAGTTTTTACCCTTACATTTTTGACTTAACATTGTAACTATAGGCTCAGCAAAAGCTTCTTTTGTAGGATAGCTTTGATTATCTTCTTGCTTTGATATACCTTTTATAGTTAAAAACTCATTATACCGAATACTGCCTGATGCATCAAAGAGTTTAAATATATATCCTTTTCCGGTAAGTTCAAATATAGGAACAAAAAATGAATCCGGGTTGACTTTTATTAAGCTTCCGGGCCTTCCCCTGTCACAATTCTGAGTTTCACCTGTTATAGTCAACAATCCACTTTCAAGCATCTCATCAACCAACGCCGAAACAGAGGGAAAGCTCAAATTCAGCTTTTTTGTAATCTCAGCTCTTGAAACACCATCAAAAGAAGTACTGTCAATACTATTCCCTTTCGCAAAGAGAAAAATTTCTTTTTGATGTAATTCTTTAAGTTTTTTTCTTGTTAACTCAGATGCATCTTTTTTTATATTTGTAATCATACTCAGAATGGTATCAACTCATCATTCATAGGGCTTCCGTATTCAGAAATACCAAACACTTCACTGAATAATATCTTTTCACCCTTCTCTTTGCCATACCGTTCTATTAGCTTATCACGGTTTACAAAGGCGGGCTTTGCTTCACGGTATTCACTTTGTGAACCAATAAGATTACTGAACATAAGCTTTTCATCAATAAGAGATATATCTCTTGGAAGACGTGGTTCGTGAAGCCATTCAAAGCGCTCCTTTTTATCTTTTGGTACATTTTCAAGAACACCCTTTGTATATGGCAGCCACTCATAAACCTGCGACTCGTGCAAGTCAAGTACTTTGAATTTATCTTCTATTACATCATCTATATTAACTGCAATATCTGCTTTGAATGGCGGATTTTGAAAATGATCATAAAAATAAAGTATTGTGGGAGTTTTTTTCATCGCCGGCACTTCGGGACAATAATTTTTAACTATAAGTAAATACGATGCATCTTGAACCAATATCGATGCATTTCTATGGTCAGCGTGATAATCGTTTGGACGGCTGCAAAAAATAATATCGGGATTAAACTCACGAATTTCCTTAACAAGTCTTGCTCTCGTTTTTAGGTCTGCATAAATTTCACAGTCCGACTGGTCTTCCCAAACATCATATTCAATTCCTGCAAATTCAGCAACAGCAAGTGTCTCTTTACGACGTCTTTTTGCTATATCCTCTCTGGACATTTCGTGATGTCCTCCGCAACCGTTACACATTGCTAAAAACTTAACCTTATGTCCGGCTCTTGCATATTTAAGCGCAAGTCCTCCGCAGCGAAAATCACAGTCATCGGGATGCGCACCAATCATCATAGCTCTAATCTGTTTCATTTTATCCTCCAAATAATATTTATTTAGATTAGCTAAGTAAATATAGTATATCACAAAAAAAACATTTGTCAACAATTTCAAAAAAATCCTGCCTTGCGGCAGGAAATTATCATTTATATTATTCTAATTGTTTTTTTGAAATAACAAAAAGTGTTTTTCGGAGCTTTATCAATATAGCACCGGCAAGCAATGCGACTAAAAAAGACGTTAAAACACCGTTAATCCATAGTCCGTCAAGTCCCATACCCCAAAGAACAGGTATTAAAACAACAGGAAATACAAATGCGCTTGATACGGAAATGATGGTTGCCGGCAACGGACGCTCCAAGGCAATCAGAAAGCTCTGAATTGCAAATCCAAACCATCTTGTTATAAATGCAAAGCTAAATATTTTAACTGCTCTTGCAGATGCTTCCAGAAGATTTAACTCCTCCGGCTTCAAAAACATAGTTGCAATTGTTTGCGGAAAGATTAACATAAATGCAACAGCAACAGATGAAACTACAGCCCCCGTCACAAGACAGTATTTTTCAAGTTTTTTAACACGGTTTATCTCACCTGCCCCAAAATTATAACTGATTGCAGGCTGCAATGAATCATATACTCCATAAAGAATTGGTTGAACAAACTCAGCGGCATACATCATAACTCCATAAATTGTAATTGCCCCTGCCCCGCCAAGAACTATTAATGCCTTACTCATTATAATTGAAGCAATTCTACCTGAAACATTATTTAAAAATATAGGCGAACCGTTACTGATTATCTGCTTTGTAAGCGAAAAACTAAAACACGGCTTTCTGAATTTTAAATGAAGTTTTCCGGAAGAAAAATATGCAAGTGCAAACAAAGCACAAATTCCCATTGAAGCAGCATTGGCAAATGCCGCACTCCAAACTCCCCATTTGAATACATCAAGAAATAAAAATTCAAGTATAACAGTAAATAAACTCATAAAAATATTTAAAAACATACTTGTTTTTATTTTCTCACAAATTCTCAAATAGTTATCAAGTGCAAAAACTATTGTGGTTATAGGCGAGGAAATAGCATAAACTCTTATATACTGTACAGCGTATTCAGCGAGTTCTCCCTTTGCTCCCATAATCATCATAAGATATGGAGCAGCAAAATATAATAAAAAGCCCATAAATAAGCCGGTTAGTATAATCATTATAACTGCACAGGTAAAAATATTACAGGCTCTATTATCTTCTTTTTTACCAAGCGAAATAGAAATCGGCACAGACGAGCCAACACCGATAAGGTCTGCAAGAGAAAAATTTATAATTACAAAAGGAAATGCAAGATTTACTGCAGCAAAAGCAGTAGTCCCAAGTATCTGCCCAACAAAAATACCGTCAAAAAAAATATATAATGTTGCCGCCAACATACTTATTGACCCCGGTAACGCTGCTTTAAAAAACAGCCTCAAAGTGTTTGTGTTTAAATACAGTTTTTGATTGTTCATTTTCATATCCAAATCTTTTTATTTTCAAACAATATTATACATCTTTTAGTTATAAAAGTCAATAAAATTTATTAAAACAATTCTATATATAAAACTTATTAGAACAATAACCCCGATAAAACTAATTATCGGGGTTATTATAATATTTATTCAAAAAAGTTCCTCAGCAAATACAAAGGTGAATCCAACATCCTTTAGCATTTCGCACATCATTGTAATCTTCTTTTCATAGTCGGGCTGATAATTAAAATAATCAGGATAAAAATACTGCTCGTGATAAGCCATAGTAGCACATTCGTAACCAAGACGCTTACGAATCTCGTTTTCAAGGTTCTCGAACTTAACAGTATTAAGAATAATATCAGCAGAGCGAGAATAATAAATATCAAATTCTTTGTCTTTTATTGCTTTAAACTTACCTTCCTCGGTTATTACCTGATCTCTGGTTAAATGATTATAGGCACAAAGAACTGTGCTTCCGGTTCTTTCAAGTATATAAAGGCCTGTTTCGGCTTTTTGATTATATTTATAACGCTCATACCAATCTTTTTTGAATACTGAAATATCCCCATCCCATTCAATTCTTTTTCCAGTAGTAGCATATGTAGCAATTATTCCATTATCGGAAAGAGCTTTCACTCCCTCCTTTGATATAGGAGCCCAATGAGGAACAACCGTTTTAGCAAATGATTTTTTACCTGCAAAACGCTCTATTTCGCTGCGAATACGTTTGAAATTGTTATCTACAAGCTCATAATCTGCATTAATATAAGGGAAATCCGGGAATTCTTCCATTGAATGAAAACCAAACTTCAGCCAATCTGATGCAGCCTCAAACTCTTCCTTATAAGTATCAGGCATATCGGAAAGGCAAAATTCTTCCTTGCCATACCAAAAGCTTGTTCTGTAAAATACGTTAAGCTGAGTTTTTAATCCATACTTTTCGTACGCTTTCTTAAGCATTGCAAGAAATGGATTGTCAAATGCGGATTTTGGTTTCATTTTTGCGATGTCACGAAAAACCCAAATAACATCATCAATAAAAAACTGTGCTACCTTCATATTTTTTCTCCCAATTCATATAATGTTTTGCTTATAAAAAGCAATTAAATTATATCAAACATTATAATGTATGTCAAGAGAAAAGGAGGCATTTTTCCAATAAATGCCGCCAATACTATATTTTAAAATAAATATAATATATTACTTATTCATACCTTCTTCAACTGCAACAGCACAAGCAACGGTCATACCAACCATAGGATTGTTGCCGGCGCCGATAAGTCCCATCATCTCAACGTGAGCTGGTACAGAGGAAGAGCCTGCAAACTGTGCATCACCGTGCATACGGCCCATTGTATCAGTTAAACCGTAGGAAGCAGGTCCTGCAGCCATATTGTCGGGGTGAAGTGTACGTCCTGTACCACCGCCTGATGCAACGGAGAAATACTTTTTGCCGTTTTCAATAGCCCACTTCTTATATGTTCCTGCAACAGGATGCTGGAATCTTGTTGGGTTAGTTGAGTTACCGGTAATAGAAACGTCAACTCCTTCGTGACGAAGAATAGCAACGCCTTCAAGTACGTCGTTAGCACCGTAGCACTTAACCTTAGCTCTGTCGCCTTCGGAGTATGCTTTTTCATAAACTATCTTTAATTCATCGGTGTAGAAATCATAATCTGTACAAACGTAGGTGAAACCGTTAATTCTTGAGATAATGAAAGCGGCGTCCTTACCGAGTCCGCAAAGGATAACACGGAGAGGATCTTTTCTTACCTTGTTAGCAGTTCTGGCAATACCGATAGCACCTTCAGCAGCCGCAAAGGATTCGTGACCCGCCAAGAAGCAGAAGCACTTTGTTTCTTCACGAAGAAGCATAGCGCCAAGGTTACCGTGGCCTAAGCCAACCTTACGAGTCTGTGCAACAGAACCGGGAACACAGAAAGCCTGAAGTCCAATACCGATTGCTTCAGCAGCATCAGCAGCACTCTTGCAACCTTTTTTAATTGCTATTGCACATCCGAGAGTATATGCCCAAGCAGCATTTTCAAATGCGATTGGCTGAATACCTTTTACAATTGCATCAGCATCAACGCCTTTGCTAAGACAAATTTCTCTTGCTTCTTCAAGGTCTTTAATACCGTATTCAGCAAGACATTTTTCAATACCGGCAAGTCTTCTTTCCTTGCCCTCGAATTTTACGTTGTTAGACATTATTATGCTCCTCCTTTCTTATTGCTTTCTTGGGTCGATGTACTTAACAGCATCATCATAACGACCATAAGTTTTAATATTAGAATCATATGCTTCCTTGGGATCTGTTCCTGCTTTAATAGCATCCATCATCTTACCAAGGTTTACAAACTTGTAACCGATAACTTCGTTATCTTTGTCAAGTCCAAGCTCAAGAATATAGCCTTCAGCCATTTCAAGATAACGAACACCCTTTTCTCTTGTGGCAAAAATTGTACCAATCTGAGAACGGAGTCCTTTACCAAGGTCCTCAAGTGAAGCACCAACAGGAAGTCCGCCTTCAGAAAATGCAGTCTGTGAACGGCCATAGGCAAGCTGCTTGAAAATTTCACGCATAGCTACATTAATAGCATCACAAACAAGGTCGGTATTAAGAGCTTCCAAAAGTGTTTTACCCTGAAGTATTTCACCTGCCATAGCAGCGGAGTGAGTCATACCTGAGCAACCGCAGGTTTCAACAAGAGCTTCCTCAATAATGCCTTCTTTAACATTAAGGGTAAGCTTACACATTCCCTGTTGAGGAGCACACCAACCAATACCATGGGAAAGACCGGATATGTCCTTGATTTCAGTAGCCTTAACCCACTTGCCTTCTTCAGGAATGGGAGCAGGACCGTGTTTGGGACCTTTAGCTACACAACACATTTGTTCAACTTCGTGAGTATAGATCATTATTTTTCTCCTTTATTTTTTGTTATATTTTATACAAATTTTTTGGAATTTATATAATATTTCAAAAATTATTTAATAATTTCGCCCATTACGGTTCCGAAAGCACAAGCTGCATTTGCTTCATCAGTATCAATATGCATAGCAGGTGCAAACTTAGGGCTAACACGGCATACAACATCGCCAAAAACTGTAGAACGTGCATCATTTGAAATTTTAACGGATACAATTTCTTTATCCGAAACATTAAACTTAGCAGCATCATCAGGAGTTAAATGAATATGACGCTTAGCAATAATAACGCCTTCAGAAATTTCAACCTCACCTGCAGGGCCTACAATTTTGCAACCTGCACTGCCGGCAACATCGCCGCTTTCTCTAACGGGAGCATCTACTCCGAGAGTTCTTGCATCTGTGAATGAAATTTCAACCTGAGTAGCAGGACGTGCAGGGCCAAGAATAATTACGTTTGCGATTTCCTTCTTTGGTCCAACAAGCTTTACTCTTTCTTCACAAGCAAACTGACCGGGTTGGCTTAAATCTTTCTTGTGAGTTAATGTTGCACCCTTACCGAAAAGAACCTCGATATGTTCTTCAGAAAGATGTACGTGACGTGCTGATGTTTCAACAAGTACTTTGTTTTCCATAATGATAAACCCTTTCTTATGTAAAAAATATAATGGAAATTGCCATATATATTTATTATACTATATTTTCAAAAAAAAGTAAATGATAAAATGATAAATTTTTGATAAAACTAAAGGTATATTTATATGTAAAATAGCAAAAGGAGCATTAATATGTGTAAAAATGAACAAAAAACAACAGAAGACACTTTAAATGAAATTGAGAAAAGCGGTTCAGTACTAGTAGGTAACAAAGGAGGGAAAATACAGTTTATAACAATAATAGGACAAATTGAAGGTCATTATCTTCTCGGAGACACATCAAAAACCACAAAATATGAGCACATTATTCCTTTGTTATGTTCGATAGAAGAAAGCAACGAAATTGACGGATTATTGATTTTATTGAATACCGTTGGCGGAGATGTAGAAGCTGGGCTTGCTATTGCTGAATTAATTGCAGGAATGAAAAAACCAACCGTTTCCCTGGTTCTCGGCGGAGGACATTCAATTGGCGTCCCCCTGGCCGTTGCAGCAAAGCGTTCGTTTATAGTTCCAAGTGCTACAATGACAATTCACCCCGTGAGAACAAACGGTGTTGTTATTGGAGTTTCGCAAAGCTTTGAAAATCTCAAAAAAATGCAAGAACGTATTACGGGATTTATAACCCAAAACAGCAAAATAGAAGAAAAAGCCCTCGAAAAGCTTATGTTTGAAACAAAACAACTTGCAACTGATGTCGGATCTGTAATTGATGGGAATGAGGCTGTAAATCTTGGGTTAATTGATAAGGTAGGCGGACTTGCATCTGCACTTGAGGAACTCCATAGTATGATAGACAAATAAGCAGTTTTTAATCCGACATTTTTTAAAATAGTAAGTGCAGAACACTTTGTTTGGTGGTTGTTGCGTCGATTTTCTCGACCTCAGCCACCTTTGCTTTTCGAAAAAATCATAAGAATTTTAACCGTTTGTTGAATTGGAAATTCTTTATTTTATATAAAAATAAGGTCTTATTAAATCTAGTAAATTCTACATTTTATTTTTCTAGTGAATTACATCAGAATTTGA
>JAZNAB010000121.1:0-1816 GCA_045586285.1 Candidatus Flemingiibacterium sp.
TGTACCGTTTTTTGTTTTGGAATAATGTATTATATAACTTATCTCTCTTTACATAAATTTCATTGACAAATATTATAAAATAAGGTATAATAAAATGGAGTTATTGTGTCACGGCATATGCTGTGCGGAAAGAGGTAACAAATTTTGTTGAAAAGAACGATATGTTTAATAGCTGCCTTCTTTATGATGTTATCAGTATCAACTGTAGGTATTGTAAGCAGTTCCAAGGACAGCAGCAGCGAACTTGATATACTTGAAAATAAGCTTAAAGCTGCCATAAGCCAAAGACAAGCTGCTGAAGCCGCAGTTGAAAAAGCTGAGGGAGAGCGTCACGATGCTATCGCCAGAAAAAAAGCCATTGATGACAAAATATATGCCCTTGACTGTGAAATTGAAGCTATTACAGCACTTGCAAAAGGTTATAATAAAAAAATAGATGAACGAAACGAACAGATTGACGCCGAAAAGGAACGTCTTGACAATCAGTATCAGGTTTTGCGTACAAGAATACGTGCAAAACGAGAGGACGGAAATATTGATTTCCTTTCCGTGTTATTTGATACAGACGGTCTTTCGGAACTGTTTACTCAGATTGACAGATTTATTTGTATGCTTGACTATGACAGTAAGCTTTTAAATTCTTATAAAGACGGAATCACACGGCTTGAAACGCTTAAAGAGGAGCTTGTTAATGCAAAAAACGACCTCGATGTGCAAATGTCTGACCTTAATAAAAGAAAAGCCCAATTGGCTGTGGACCTTGCATCTGCAAAACGGCTAATTTCTTCTCTTGAAAACCGTATTGATGATGCGGAAAGTGAAATTGAACGAATTGACAAAATTGAAGCAGAATATAATCAAAAGAGAGAAGAACTTTTAGCGGAGCTTGAAAAAACATCAAATAATAGTTTTGTTGATGAACAATTTATCTGGCCGCTTCCTTCAAAATACACAAAGATTTCAAGCCCATACGGTTGGAGAATTCACCCTGTTACTAAAAAACAACAATTCCATCGTGGAATTGATATTCCGGCGCCTTACGGTACTGAAATTATGGCTGTTGCAAGCGGTACGGTTATCGAATGTTCAAGTAATTACGCTGATGGAAATTATATTACAATCAGCCACGGTGGCGGAATTGCAAGTTTTTATTCCCACTTGTCACGTTTTCGTGTAAAGGTTGGAGATAAGGTAACTCAAGGTCAGATTATTGGAAATGTAGGCACATCAGGCTATACGACGGGCGCACATTTAAACTTAAATATGTATAAAGACAATAAATCTGTTAATCCTGTCGATTTTTTTAAATAATAGATAAACAAGCAATATAGAAAGGCTTAAAAAATATGTCATCAGAAAGACAAAAGAAAATCAGAAATTTCTCTATAATCGCCCATATTGACCACGGTAAATCTACCCTTGCCGATCGTATTCTTGAATATACGAGAACAGTTGCAACAAGAGATATGGAAGCTCAGCTTCTTGACAGTATGGAGCTTGAGCGTGAGCGTGGGATAACAATAAAGGCGACTGCAGTAAGACTTGACTATACTGCTCCGGACGGAGAAGAGTATGTTTTAAATCTTATTGATACTCCCGGCCACGTTGACTTTAACTATGAAGTTTCACGTTCACTTAACGCTTGTGAGGGTGCATTGCTAATTGTTGACTCTACTCAAGGTGTTGAGGCACAAACACTTGCCAATGCTTATCTTGCAATAGACAGCAATCTTGAAATTGTTCCTGTAATTAATAAAATAGATTTGCCTTCTGCAGACATCGAAAAGGTTCGTGGGGAGATTGAAGATATTATCGG
>JAZNAB010000122.1:0-11472 GCA_045586285.1 Candidatus Flemingiibacterium sp.
ATTTTGGAATGGTGAAAACAAATGAAGATTGCAATAATTGGTTCAAGAAGCTTAAACATTGAAAATTTAGAAGAATATATTCCCCTCGACGCTAAAGAAATCATTTCTGGAGGTGCTAAAGGTATTGACGCTTGTGCGGCAACTTATGCACGAAAAAAAGGCTTGAAGCTTACTGAGATACTGCCTGACTATAAACGATATGGTAAAGGTGCGCCCCTTATTCGCAATCTCGATATAATCAACCTTGCAGATTATGTACTTGCATTTTGGGACGGAAAATCACATGGAACTGCTCAAGTTATAAAAAATTGCAAATTAAAAAACAAAAAGGTAACGGTAATCCTGCCGGACACCGTCACCAAGTAATTATTTAATTAAGTTTTTTCTTTTTATCACAGCATCTAAAATCACATAAATAACAATAAACAGCCATACTACCAATAATGTTCCGATTAACACAACCGACTCAACCGGAAGTTTTCCTAGATCAGCTTTCTTTGTTTGTCCGGCTTTTTCATCGAGTCTGTAAAGAGCTATAACCTTCTCATACATATCTTCTATATATTCTTTATCAATAGTTTGACTTCTCCTAACGGATTTTGTAACATTTTCTATAAGCTGCCCAGAAGCTTGACGAAGCGATGCAGAGCCATTATAAACCGGAGTAACAAATGTGTTTTCAATATTGTCAAGCAACATTTTTGTTGCGGTTATTTTTATGTCATAATAATAATCGCCGTTCTCGCCGGATCTTAAAGATAGTCTACATATTCAGCACTTTCCTGCGCCTTGCTTGTAACCGGAACATAGCCCTCAGTAGTGGCATAAGAGATTTGAATATCATTTGTTAGCATATACTGTAAAAACAGCCACGACGCCAAAACCTCTCCATTATCCCGCTTGTTGAAAAGGCAAAATGACGGGCCTTGTGAAATCATCTGAATATTTTCGGCATCTACCTGCGGCGGCAGCATAACGACAGTTTCAAAATCAACAATTGTATCCTCACTTATATCGAGGAGTGGTGCTTTACTTCCCATCCAGGTTGCACCTGCTGTTGAATCAATAGCAAATATACACTGTCCGGCATTTAGAAAATTAGCAGGATAGCTTGATATGCTGAAGGTAGAAAAACCGCCGACTTTTACAAGGTCAGCTATATTAAAAAGAAATTCTTCCGTAGTATCGTTAAAAATCAGCACGTCACCGTCTTCATTTGAATATTCTGCATCCGACTGCTTAAGATACTGTATCATCATATTATCGGTTGATTTGTATATTATCGGCAGCATAACCATCTGACCGTTAATTTTAAAGCTTTCGTCTTCATTTTTTTCGACAGCTGCTCTTGCAACCTCAAACATAAAATCCCAAGTCAGCACATCGGGAAGCGTAAAACCGAGAGCTTCCACATAATCACGGTTTACATAACAAACTTCACTTGAACGCATATAAGGAAGTGCATACTGTACGCCTCCTATTTTGCCCTCTTCAAGAAACTTCGGTACAATCTCACTTACGGTCGGTGCATCAAAAGGCACTTCGCTTCCGCCAAGGCCATACTTTTCGTCATTCATAAGCAATTCAAGCGGCACAACAGTGTTATCACCCGTAAGATATGTCGCAATATGATCCGGATAGGTAATACAAATATTGGGCGTAGTTCCTGTTGCTATATTTGTTATGACATCGTTATAAATTCTTCCGTAATCTGTGTATAAGCGCAGATTTATTTTTATATTCGGGAAAAGACTTTCAAACTCCTCTATTGCCCTTTCGTAAACGCCTACCTGTGTCAAATTAGTGTCATTTTTTGCCCAAAAGGTCAATTCATAATTCTTATCCTTGTCAAATGCCTCAGGCATTGTAAACTCGTCAAGCGAGCGTGATCCGTGACACGATGTAAGTGCCGGCAGCATCATTAGTATAATAAGTATTAAGACTGTAATGTTATTTTTAAAAATGCTCTTTCGCATTTGAATTCTCCTTTCAAAAGAGTTATGAATAATTTTACCCTTTAGTTCCGCCTCTTGAAACACCTTCCATAATTTTCTTTTTAAAAATCAGGAAAAGAATAATCAAAGGCACTGAAATAGCAACAACCGCCGCCATCATAGCAGGAATATTTTCTCTGCCGAATCCGTTTTCACGGATTTCCTGAATTCCGTTGGAAACGAGAAAATAGTTCGGGTTATCAGTAACAAGTCTTGGCCATACGTAAGAGTTCCAACATTCGATAACCTTTAGTATAACCACTGTAACAACAGTAGGTTTGCAAATTGGCAACATAATCTTCATCAGATACTTAAAATCAGTAGTACCGTCAACTTTTGCGGCAAGATATAGCTCCTCCGGAATTTGCATAAAGTTTTCACGAAGCAAATAGATATAGAATACCGAGGTAACCGATGGCAAAATAAGTCCCTCAAAGCTATTTCTCATATCAAGATTGGTTATGGTCACAAAGTTTGTAATTATTACAAGCTCATTAGGAATCATCATTAGAGCTAAAATTAACGTAAAAATAAGACCACGCCCAAAGAAATTCAGTCTTGCAAAAGCAAACGCCGCAAGAACAGTAACAACAAGCATCAATGCCGTTGTTAAAACTGTAAATATAATAGTATTAAGGAAATACTTTGCAAGAGGAACAGCCGAAAAAGCTTCGATATAATTATCAACAGTCGGTGAAAGAGAAAACAACTTGGGTATAAACTCAGAACTGTATTCTCCATATCCTTTAAACGAGGTCATCACCATAAAATAAAATGGAAAAAGAACCATAATCGCCCAAGTTGCGAGTAAAAAATATATTATACTTTGTTTTATAAAACGCCGGCTTTTTGCAGCAGATTCCATCTTTTCAAAATCAAGTTGATTATTCATAATAAAAACCTTTCAAACAAAGCATCAATAGTGAACGTGCTTTTTGCTTACAATCAGATTTATACAGGTTATGGTAAGAACTATTACAAAAAGGATAATTGCCGCTGCAGAAGCGTATGACGGATATCCGCCGCTATCTCCGTAAAGCATATCGTAAATATATCCTACAATAGTATTCATCTCGGAAGCGTTAAGATTAGTTCCAAAAAGAGCAACCGCATCATTATAAGCCTTAAATGCACCTATAAATCCGGTAATAACAAGATATGACAGCATAGGCGAAATCATCGGAAACGTAATTTTCCTGAAAATTCTGAAATCAGATGTTCCATCAACTTTTGCCGCATTGTAATAGCTTCTGTCAACGGAAGCCAAAGCGCTGGTCAATATTAAAATTTTAAATGGCAACACAGTCCAAACTGTATATAAGCAAAGTACAAACATTTTAGCAGCATATGGACCATCTATAAAATCAATAGGCGACACACCGAAAAATCCAAGTAATAAGTTTACAAAACCATTAGAATACTCTGTTTTGCCAAACAAAATCATAAATACAAGTCCAACAGCCAATGTATTGGTAACATAGGGAAGAAAATATATTGTTTGGAACATATCACGAAGTTTTTTAATGCTAGTAAGTCCGATGGAAATTAACAGTGCCAATACAGTTGAAAGCGGAACCGTAATTATTACAAGAATAAAAGTATTCTTAAGCGCTTGTAAAAAATACGGATCACTGAGTACATAGGAATAGTTATATCCGCCAACTCCGAAATAGGTTTGTGAGGCGGAATTATATCCTTCCTCAAAGGAATAAATAAAAACGTCAATAAGGGGGTAAACCATAAAAACCCCAAGAAAAGCTAAGGCAGGCAAAAGATACAAATAACCTTTAAAGCCTTTTTTATCCATTTTATTCTCCATTCAGCCAATATTATGGCGTATAAAAGTCAGTTATATGCGTTTCTCGGTAACCTTATCAAAAATGTGAACTTTTGAAGGTTTAAGCTTAAATTTAACATATTCTGCATCTCTGTCAACAATAGTATCTGAGCCGATAATCGAGCGAATAGCACCGCTTATTGATGCATCGTTTTGTGAAACTATGCTGATGTCACGTCCCATAACCTCAACTCTGTCAAGACGGCAGGTAAAATTGCCGTCAGAAGATGGGATAAATCCTTCGGGACGGATACCGACAGTTACCATACAATCAGAAATGTCGCCCACCGAAAGCTCATTTCTTTTAAGGACAAGCTCGCCACCGATATAAAGGCCGTCAGCTAAAAGCTGTCCCTCAAAAACATTAATAGGCGGAGTTCCTAAGAAACGGGCAACAAAAAGGTTAGAAGGATTATCATAAACCTCTTGAGGAGCACCGCATTGCTGAGCTTTTCCTTCTTTCATAACGACAATTATATCAGAGATACTTAAGGCTTCCTCTTGGTCGTGAGTTACAAAAACAGTTGTAATGCCTGTTTTTCTCTGAACCTGCCTGATTTCCTCTCGGGTTTGCAGACGAAGCCTTGCATCAAGATTTGAAAGCGGCTCATCAAGTAAAAGTACTTTAGGCAGCTTTACAAGAGCTCTTGCTATTGCAACACGCTGCTGCTGGCCTCCCGAAAGCTCTGCAGGTTTTCTGTCAAACAGTGTTTCAATTTGAACAAGCTTTGCAGCCTCAAGAACACGTTTATTCATTTCATCTTTTGTTAACTTTGCAGCCCCCTTAAAGTTTTGCAAAGGGAACATAATATTTTGTTTTACGGTCAAGTGCGGGTAAAGGGCATAGTTTTGGAACACCATTCCGACGCCACGATGTTCGGGAGCAAGACGGGTAACATCTTCATCTCCGAAGAAAATACTTCCTCCGTCAGCAGTTAAAAGACCGCATATAAGATTTAAAGTTGTGCTTTTTCCGCAGCCAGAAGGGCCAAGAAGTCCCACAAGCTTTCCATCGGGAATTTCAAAAGTAAAATTATCAAGTGCTACTACTTCACTTGCCGCTCCCTTACCTTTTTCACGAAAAACCTTGGTTAAATTATTTAAAACAACCTTCATTTCAGTTTTACGCCAAATATACGGCGCTTCCTTTCCGAAGAATTCAATATATTAATTCAATTTATATATGTGTTTATTATACCACATAATACCACATTTTGTAAATAGCATTAACACCTTTTCTTTCATTTTATTTAAAATAACCCCACGGCAGATTTTTCCGTGGGGTTATATAGCGAAATCAAAATCGTTTTAAAGAGAAAACTTAATTGTGCCTTTGATTTTTCCTTTCTTATAAACAGGGTTAATTTGCAATTCCCTGAACTTCCATTACTGACTGTGCCATTTTTCTTTGAGCCATTACAAGCTTGTAATAAATTCCCTTATTTTCAAGCAGCTCCGAATGAGTACCGAATTCAGCTACCCTGCCCTTGTCAAGTACAAGTAATTTGTCAGCATTTCGCAAAGTTGACAGTCTGTGGGCTATTGCAAATACGGTTCTGTCTTTTGTAAGCTTATTTAAAGAATCCTGAATAAGCTTTTCGGTTTCGGTATCAAGAGCAGCCGTTGCTTCGTCAAGAATAATAATTCTCGGATTATGTATTACAGCTCTTGCAATTGCAATTCGCTGACGCTCACCGCCCGATAAGGAATAACCCTTTTCTCCAACCAGAGTGTTATACCCCTCCGGTAAATTAAGTATAAAATCGTGTGCGTTTGCAATTCTTGCAGCCTCAATTACCTGCTCGTCAGTTGCGTGCGGCATTGCATATCTGATATTATCCCTAATTGTGCCTGAGAAAAGAAATGTTTCCTGCAAAACAATACCAATTTGGGTTCTGAGAGCATTTTGGGAAATTTTCTTAATATCAACACTGTCAATTTTTATAGAGCCTTCATTTACGTCATAAAGCCGCATAAGAAGATTAATAAGCGTAGTTTTACCCGAACCTGAATGTCCCACAATACCAATCATTTCACCGGGATTGACTTTAAAAGATACACCTTCAAGTACCGGGTTGTAGCTTTCGTAACCGAATGTTACGTTTTCGACCTCAACCTCTCCTTCAATTCTGATATCGATAGGCAGATCTATATCTACCACTTCCTCTTTTTCTTCAATAATTTCAAAAATTTTCGAAATACTTGTTAGGAAGTTGGATATATTTCTGGGGATAAATGTAATATACATAAGAGGTGCATAAATAATATTTGTATAAGAGTTTATCTGATGCAAAGTTCCGACTGCCATTTCACCCCTGAACAGCAAAGTGTTTCCATAGATAAGTATAAAATACGTACCTATTTTCACAAGGAATCCAAGAAGTAAGAATATTGAATTTACAACTTTATCGTTAGATTCACTTTGCATCGCTTGCGTTGAAGATGCAGCTTTGAATCTTACTATTTCACTTTCTTCACGGCCAAAGCACTTTACTACCCGTATACCGTTAAGTACATCTTGAAGTAGATGATTGGTTCTTCTGCCAAGTACCCAAAGTCTGCGGTTTCTGTACTGTACAAACTTCCAGAATTTTGATATTAGGAAAACAACAAAAGGAATAGGTGCAAATATAAACAAAGCAACAATCGGGTCAATAGTCAGCATAACTATAAAGCCAACGACAAACGAACAAAGCTGTACAAATAGATTTGGAAGTTGGTTTACAATAAAATCCTGCGATACGTTTACATCGTTGTTAATGCGTCCCATAAGATCGCCTGTGGATTTTCTCTGCACACTTGACATAGACAAGCTCTGAATTTTTTCATAAAGAAGCGCTCTCATCATAAGTGTAAACTTATTACCGATAACCGCTGAAATACGGCTTTGCATTACGGCGAGTGAACGTTGAAATACGTCAAGAGTAACAATCGCAATTACAATCAAAATAAACTCGGTCATCTTAGACGTATTCCCATGAGTAGCCTCATCTAAAATATAGTTGTTAAGCGCAAGTTTTTGAATTTGCGGTACTACAAACTGAAAAATAACATTAAAAATAGCAATCACAAAGGGAAAACACATCATAAGCCGCAATCCCTTTGTCATAGCAAATATTTTTTTATATACGTCAAATTTATCAAGGCAATAAGGGCAAATGTTTGTACCTCTTATAAACGGTCTGTTGCACTTCGGGCAAAAACGTTCTTCCTCAGAATTGGTAATCGGCTCTGTCTTGGATAAATCCTCCGATAGTATTTCACACGCCTTAACAATTACGGCATATCTTGGCAAATGCCTTCCCGAAACAAATTGACAAACAAGAGTTGTTCCCTCTCCGAAATCGCCAAGAAAGGCACAGCTTCCATACATACTTTCTGTTTTGAAGTCTTTTGCTCCCTTAAGCTCAAACGTAGCAAGAAGCTTGTCTTCAAGAATTTTGTATATTCTTTTGTTCGTAATTACAATATATCCCGAAACGAATTTATCTTCAAAAATGTTAAAAGGCAGACAATACATCATTTTTTCATCTGAAGTTACCGCCAGTTCAAACACTTTTTTCTCGGATTCGGGCAAATCGAACATAAGTCGCATAGAGGTATCCTCCCGAATTTTTCTTATAGATAAATCTCTATTTTCTTAAGGCTTGACGAATCAAGCTTTGCCGGATTTTCAATTTCAAAAATGTTTCCGTCAATATCGTTTATTATAATTCTTCCATCCTCAAGCACCCGTATATTTGAAAATGGGTTGTTCATTACAAATGTAACGTTACCTGCTGTTGTTATAACCTCCCAATACAAATAACCGAACTTGTCCTTAATCGAATAGATTTTAGTAATCTTAGGTGTAAAATATCTTCTTACAAGTTCTTCCGAAATAAGCTCCCTTGTAGCCTCATCAAAATCTGAAAGGCGGCGTATCATACCGATTTCCATACCTCTGCCTTGTTTTCTTGAATCGGGCAATCTGACCGATAGGAATTCATTCGGATTTGTAACCGGGAAGGAGCGAAGGATAACCACTCGTTCAAAGCTCTCGTGCTCTCCGTCACTATTTATGATTTCAAGAGAAATCAAATTACCGCCGGAACGGGTAAACTTAGCATTTTCCATAGTAAGCTCTATTGAAACACGCTGGTTTTCAAGAATTAAATCTCCATCATCACCGTCACCGAGAATGTCGTTTTTAGGCTTCTCTGATGGTTTTGTGTTTTGTTTCTTCTCTTGTTCTGCCATAACGTTTTCTCCTTTTCAACCGCAAGTATTTTTACATTCCGGCAATGATCTTTTTATTAGCTTCGCTCTGAAGCATATAAAGCCGATAGAATACGCCTTTTTGGGAAAGAAGCTCTGCGTGTGTACCTGACTCTGCAATTTCACCGTTTTCAATTACAAAAAGACGATTGCAATCCTTCAAAGTGGACAGCCTGTGAGCAATTGTAATTGTGGTTCTGCCTTTTATAAGTTCTGAAAGAGCATCTTGTATAAGACGTTCAGTTTCTGTATCCATTGCCGCCGTCGCCTCATCAAGTATAAGAATTGATGGAGATAACAGCAGCGCTCTTGCTATTGAAATTCTCTGTTTTTCACCGCCTGAAAGAGATCGGCTTCCCGTACCGACAAGAGTTTCGTACCCTTCTGGCAAACGGAGAATAAAATCGTGAGCATTTGCCGCCTTTGCAGCCTCTATAACTTCTTCCATAGTTGCATCTGGTCTTGCGTACCTTATATTATCAGCAATTGTTCCTTTAAACAGAAATATTTCTTGTGAAACTATTGAGATATTCTTTCTGAGCGATTCTGTTGCAATATTCTTAACATTATATCCGTCAATAGAAATCGAACCGCTTATTGTATCGTAAAGTCTGCTGATTAAGTTTGCAATCGTTGATTTGCCACTGCCCGTATGTCCGACAAGACCGATGTGTTCACCGCCATTAATATCCATTGATACATTTTTAAGTATCGGCCGATTTGCTGCATAATGAAAACAAACGTTATCAAATTTAATGTCACCATTTAATCTATCAAGGAAAACAGCATCTTTTGCATCGGTAATTTCGGGAACAGCATCTACAATTTCAAACATACGCTGAGCACAGTTAGCAGTATCTGTAACCATATTAGTAAAATTTGTAAAGAAATTAAGTGGTCCGAAAATCATTCCAATATAACCAAGGTAGGTTGCAAAATCACCGTAGGTCATATTTTTATTCATAACCTCAATACCGCCAAATCCCCAAATAGCCTGGCTTGACATTGCTATAAGCAAACCGACAACAGGAAAAATAGTGATTGACACAAGATTAGTTTGAAGATTAGCCTTCATTAACCTTTCGGCATAAATATGGAAACGGTTGGTTTCCTCAGCTTCTTTTGAAAACGCTTTAACAACCCGTATACCGCTGAGAGAATCATTCAATATTCCATTTAAGCTTGACGAACGGCGCCATTGCTTTGAGTACATTCTCCATAATTTTGGCAGCATAACCTTAAATATGCCTACGATAATCGGCACAGGAATGAAAACTATAAGAGTTAACTTCCAATTCAGTATAAAAAGGAAAATTGTAAGTCCGATAAAATTCACCGCATTGATAACAAAATGTGGAACTCCGTCAACAAAGAACACTTTTATTCTGTCAGCATCATAGTTAACTCTTGTAATCAGCTTACCCGTTTGATTATTATTAAAGAAAGACAGAGAAAGATTTTGAAGAGCCGTAAAAATATCCGTCTTCATATTAAGTGTAACCTTTGTAGACATTACAGCATTGGCGAAATGCTGCAAAATTGAAATACCCAGTGAAACAAGTGCAAGTCCGAAAATAATTCCGATTACTATGTAAAGATATTTTTCATCATGATATTTGCCGACAACTTTTCCGGCAATCTCTCCAGGCGATGATATTACCTGGTCATATAAAATCTGATTTGTTATAATCGGGTTAATAAGCTGTATCAGCGATGTCATAAGCATACAGAAAAGCACTGTTACAAGCTGCAGTTTAAATGGCCTAAAATAAGTAAGCAGTCTCAAAAATACGGCTTTTTTATTGGTACAGAAATTGCATACTTTTCGTTCTTGGTCATCATAAACTCTGCCACATTTGTTACATTTTGCATTAAATTGATCAAAAATCGGATCGTCATCGTGAATTTCCTCGCCTTTAATAAGACGGTTCATTATATCAATAAAAGCAAACAACTTGCGTTTTTTAGCATTTGTTGAGTATGCAATAACAATAGTGGTAGCGTTTTTATCTTGTTCTTTCCGCTTCTTTTTTTCCTCATCGAAGTTGGAATCTTTTCCCTTTGGAGCTATTTCAACCTCGCTTTCGTGAAGTTTGGCAAGAAGTCTGTTTGAGGTAGCAAAGTTATCTACATACGGATCTGACACAAACCTCATATCAAATTCTTTAAACACGGCATTTTTAAAAAGATCTGGAATAAATGTTTTTTTATGTGCCTTTTTACCATTTGATACTTTTTTGTTCGCATCAGTTTTTTCAGCGGCAAGTCGAGCTTTTTTTCTCTTTTGTTCAGTGTCACAATCCGAAGTAATTGTCATTGAGTAAAGTTTTTTTGCAGCTGAGTCATAGGCGAGAAAACCTTCCCCGAAATTTCCTTCAAAATCAAGGTCAAGCTCTAAAGCAATTGTTAAATTATCGGGGGAAACTCCACGTTCCTTAAATCCGATTATTGCTTCTTCCGTCAATTTGCTAAGCTGTAACATAAAGGTTACTTGGTTATTGCAGTTTCCACCTTGCAAATAACCTTCTCCTTTCTCAATTTTAGCATACAAAAGTATACACGGATTTTTGATAACTCAAAAAATATAAAAATCCTTGATAAAGTATAAATTATATGCTATAATAACTATAACACAATTTGAAAAAATTGCAATAGAATATTTGAAAATTCAAGAGTTTTGGTAATTTATTACAAATTTATTGGCTGTTTTTAGTGCACGTCGCATATAAAAATAATCAACAAAAATGCTTGTATTTATTAGTCAAATGAAAGGAAATAACGATATGTTCGGTATCTTTTCAAAACTTTTTAAAAACAAAAACGAAAATTCTCCTGCTTTCAGAATAGAGATGGCAAAAAAGCTATCCGGAAGAGCAATAAAATATGCCGCAGAAAGAGATATGGAAACCTCAAGTGATACGGTTATAGGTCACGCCGGCTCACTGACATTGAAAGATGACGAATTTATTGTCTTATCAAGTGCCGATATAGTTTTCAGATGTAAGGTTACCGAGCTTCGAGCGTGGGAGCTTATGAGTAATGACGGTGCAATGCTGACAGGTCCCGACCTTACTCAAGGCGGAAAAGAACGGACTATTATGGTCTATTACACATATTATTTGAAGCCATAACAGGCTCATTTGATAAACATTATCCTATGACAATATTGATTATATATCATATTGCTTATTGTTTATTTTTTACATAAACTTATTGATTTTTTTGGTAAATAAAGATAAATATAAAAATGTAAAAATTCATTTTAAAATACAGTTTTTTACTCTATTTACCGAATATGCTAATCACAATACAACTATTTTTAAAAAGGTATTTTTATGAAAACAACAGCAAAGAATTGGAAACTTGGAGTGTCAAGCCGTTTTT
>JAZNAB010000123.1:0-3227 GCA_045586285.1 Candidatus Flemingiibacterium sp.
ATGGCAATTTTATCATCTATAATCGCATATGAGTTGTATGACATACCATTAGGGACAGAATATTGCCCCTCAAATAAATCAATCTGATGGTCGTTTACACCTATATATTTTATATCTTTTGAAATAGTCACTTCTTTAATTCCTTTCAGTATTTTGCAATAATTTTCACTTTTTAGAGTATTAACTTTACAAGAGAAAATATTCAATATAGGAGATGTCAATTTAAAATAGTAGCTTTTTGTTCACGTTCAATCAATTCATATGTTGCATCAGTTAAATGTGAAAACATTGGATCGTCCATTGCTTTGCATATGAATGACTGACGAGGAGAGTTAATGTCCTCACCGCTGATTTGGAAAAATCCATTTTCACGGCAGAGAGCGATTAACCGTGAAAGCTGTTCTTTTGTGTTTCTTGAAGGCATATAAGTTATTGCTTCATATTCAAGGCGTTTCAGCTCTGAAATTAGAAGATCAAGATAATCGTCTTCAAATTTCTGAGTTTTTTTATCGCCCGTTGCCGAAATTCCAACGTCCCCGAGATAAGCATATGCACTTATAGCGCCTGTCTTTTTGCAAATATCAATATATTCTGAAACGTCAGGACATTCGTCTGTAGCCGGAATATAAATTTTTTCAACAAGGTCACTCTTTAAAGCACCCAGAATATCATATTCATAAAATTCAGGTGTTTTATCTCCGTTGGCAATCTGTTCTTTAACTTTATCGGAAAGGGCAAGTTTCATATTACCCGTTAAAAAATTCAGCATATCAGCCGGTGTTTGATATTTAGAAATAAGCTTTTTAGCAAGTGCAAACAGAATATGCCTTTCTGTTACCGAACCGCCTTCAAAGGAATTTGAAATTGGGAGTACGTCATATTTAAAATCAATCGAAATGCCGTAAGGTTTCATTATTTCGTTGATTTTACGGCACATCTTAAGATTTCTGTAATTACGCAGTTTACGATATTTGCTAAAGAATATATCAAAGGTTTCAATGTGCTGGTGGGGGATACCGTGAATTGCGGAATATGCTACAGATTTTTGGTCTGGGTTGTTGATCCGCAGACCGTTAAGTGCAGTATTTTCCATATTTACACGACATTCCGCACCCACTGTAACAGGCATACCGATTATTTTTCCTGCTTCGATAAATTCAAGAGCCCCAGAAACAGAGTCGTGGTCCATAATACCGGCAGTACCAAGTCCATTCTGCCAAGCCATATAAAGTGCCTTTGTGGGCGAATATGGCGAGAATGAATAGGTTGTGTGAATGTGATTGTTAACATATGGTAGCTTTTCAGGCGCTTTAAATTCACCTTTATCTGTACGGGATTTTATTTCACAAAGAGCGTCAAGCCTTTCCTCTTTGGTATCGGCGTTGAGCCTGTCGATTAGCGTTTCAATATTCATAATAAAAGTGCTTTTTAAAACCTTTCGTAGTTTTGATTACTTAAGCATTACCTGTCCGCCGGTTACCGGAATTGCCTGACCGGTTTCATACTCCTGTTCAATTATGTAAAGGATTGCTCTTGCGACGTCTTTGATTTCACAGCCACGTCCAAGGGGAACTTTTGCCTCATAAAATTTACGCACATCATCAATAGTTTTAGCGCCGGGAACTTTACCTGCACGGAGATACTGAACGAAAAGTCCTTTTTCGGGATCGCTCCATAGAGGGCCGTTCAAAAAGTTACCGGGGCAGATTGCATTAACCTTTATTCCGAAAGGAGCAAGTTCGAGGGCAAAGCTTTCGGTAAGACCGATGCCGCCAAATTTACTTCCTGCATAAGCAAAGTTTTTGTTGCTTCCTTCAAGTCCTGACTTTGAGTTGATTTCTATAATATCGGAGAGATATTCGGGGCATACGCTTCTTTGTGTTTTCATAACTAGAGAGCAGTATTTTGCACAAAGGAAGTATGCGGTGTAGTTAACTGCCGAAACAAGCTCAAAGTTACTTTTTGTCATTTCTTCAAGACTGCCTGCACGAACAATTCCTGCATTGTTTACAAGAACATCAAGCCCGCCGAATTCTTGAACACAGGTGTCAACCATATTTTTAACACTTTCTTCATCGGAAACGTTAGCTCCGACGGAAATAGCACAATCTTTTCCGTATTTTTCACATAATTCATCAGCTGTTGCTTTTGCTCCGTCTGCATTCATATCGGCAACAACTACAAAAGCGCCTTCTGATGCGAGAAATTCGGCAATTCCTTTTCCAAAACCTTGTGCGCTTCCTGTAACGATAGTAATTTTGCCGTTTAGTCTTAAATTGTTGTTTGAGTTTGGAATTTTAATTGTAAAAAGTCCAAGGCCGTTTATAAAAATACTATCAGGGTTTTTGTTGTTTTTTGCAATATAATCTGAAATAACAGATTTTATTGTATCTTCATTTTCATCATTGATAATAAGTGAATTATCGTGCGCAGACACGTCGGTGGAATATTTAACGACACAAGGCTTTCCTTTGCCGCAAAGCATACGAAGTAAAGGTGAAACAAGAGTTATTTTTGATGAAATTTCAGTTGACATTACTGATTTTTCCTTTCTAAAATTAGTGCGATAAAAGACCAAATTTAATATAGTTTTTTTTAGAACTTAAAAAACTAAAAAAGCAAAGCGGAACGAGTAATCGCTCCGCTTTATTATAACTTTAGATAGATTTTGCATTTGCAAGAAGATACTTTTCAGCTTCTGCACACCAAAGTCCGTTTGAAGCCTCGCAAATGCGGGAAAGTTCTTTGAACATTGGATCTGTTTTACCAAGCTCTGCAAAATCGGAAATAGCGGTAAGCGGGAGAGAAATTCCTGTGTAGCAAAGCTTTTTGCCGCCGGGAATTTTATCAAGATTAATTGTTGTTTCTGCAACAGAATCAAGTCCGCAAATGTGAGTAATCATTGCAGCAGGGTTAATTGCACCTTGTTCCATTAAGGCAAGAGCTTCACGCATATCATCTGTGTTGCCGCCGCTTGTTCCAACAATATGTGTGGAAGCATAGTGAACATTGTAAAAATTAAACAGTGCAGAGAAATCGGTTTTTGTAGGGCCTGCAAAGAAGTTAAGGCAACCATCTCTTGCGAGAAGTGCATCTCCCATTTCAACTACAGGTTTTACAGGAGCATATACGAAAACGTCGTTGTATCCGTCGGGAGAAAGACTCTTTAGATATTCAACGGGATTTTCGTAATCTGCTGTATTAATATACATAAGTTTAACGCCGTT